>CAZYQB010000038.1:0-11292 GCA_964649595.1 uncultured Oscillospiraceae bacterium
CATCACCAGTGGTATCATCACCGGTAGTGTCATCACCAGTGGTATCATCACCGGTGGTGTCGCTACTTACATTCTCAGTTTGATTCTCATTGCCGACAGGTTCTTCAATGGCAGTACCGACCGGAGTCGCCATTGTGAAGAGCATTGCCACGACGATGAGCAGACTGAGCATCCGCTTGAACCGATTCATTCCAGATTCCTCCTTAATTCTTCTTCCCGAGATTCAACGGGATATATATCAAGATCGCTATGTGTCGTTAGTCTGTCTTTTCCAGTGATCTCTGTGTCAATCCGAAAAGATCGTCTACCGCATTACGGTTTACCCGAATAACGATCATTGATTTCTTTTATATGTTCCTTGAAATAACAGCCTTCGTCCAATAGCCGAATACGACGAATAGAGAGACGCATCCAATGCTTCTCCCCATCCTTCTATTCATTTATCTTTCGATCTTTGCATATCCACAAGAATATCATCCCCATTTACAGATAGCCTTTAAGCATGGATGATCTCCATGTTCATCGACTGCCAGTACATCCTATGTTTCTGCTTCCTGTTTTTCCAAGGCGGCAGCTAAGCCGCTGCGAAACATCTGATATGCAGAATCCATATAACCAATATACTTTACTTCTGCAATGTCTTGCTGATCGAACACAAACACATACTTGTCATTAATGTATCCTTCCGGATGCGGAACCGCCAGATAATCATGCTTCTGACCATCATTAATCGGAAGAATACCAATGATCGTTAACATCTTATCTGCTTCTTTGAGCAATACCACACTGCCTACCGGCAGCAGTTTGTTACTGTTCATAAACTTTCCCCCTCAAATGCCGTGCAGCATAATCATAGAAATATTCTCTTTGATGTCCTCTGCGCTATTTGTTACATCCTCATAGGCTGACATTGCTCCACTGACATCATCGTAAGTCGAGAAAATAGAAGGCTGCTTGAGGATCGTCTGATTTGCCAGTGAATTGATAATTCCGATTCCCTTGTCGATTACCTTTCTACCCAAACCTACACCCTTTCCAATCAACTCAACTTCAGAAGCCAAAGTTGTAATATTCGGGACTTGCTTGGAAAGCAATGCCAATCCATAAGGGATCTCGTTCGTCACGATGGTTCCGCAATTTTTTATAACATTTCCCAAACTGCTTAACGTTTTAGGAGCGCCATTAGAAACTGTTGATACAATCTTACTTCCACAATCCTTCAAAATAGCTCCTACGCCATTCACTGCCTTAGAAGCTTCCTTAGAGGCGCCCGATACAAGATTCTTCGCCTTCTGTACGCTTTCGCTCAATGTATTGGCAGCAGTTGCAGACTGTTTGATCTGACCTGCAAGATTTTTAATCGATACCACAACCGTTGCTAATTCACCCGCTGTATAGATTGCGGAACCTACCGATTCACCAATTTCACGATCTCCCAGCCATTCGCCTACTTGTCCGCACACACCGGTCGAAACGCTTTTCAGTACATTGACATTGCCAATAGCATCCACATTTCCCGTGATACAGTTAACCAGATCTGCAATGCCAGAGATCGCCTTGTTTACGCCGTATGCACCCACCAATACAGTAGCCCCTGTACCCATGCCTGCGGTGATGCCTGTGCCGGCAATAGCGCCGATCAGCGATGCAGTGCCCACTGCAATATCCGCTACTGCTCCGACGCCCTTTACAAAGCGATACACTCCGCCTTTGGATTCCCAGCTTTCCTGAATGGCAGCAGCACAGTCGGAAATCTTTCCCGAAATGAAGGATGCGCCCGTTTTCCAACTATCCATCAAGATTTCCGTCATGGTTCCGAGTCCCGACCACATTCCCTTTGCCACATTCGCAGCATCATCAATCGTTTCCCGAATCTGCTCTTTTGCCTTGTTCGCAAGATAATCCGTGACGGTTTGGATCGGGTTTCCGTCATACTGTATCAGCCCGCCGGTAATAGGATTAAAATCGAAATTGTTCATTTGTATCGTAAATCCATCCCACGAACCTGATCCGCTTCCGCTTGACGCATCATTGTATTTGTCAAATGCCCTTGTAGCAAAAGCACCATTTGCGCTGGCAGATATCTCTTTGTTTGTCTCTTCAAAGAGCGCCTGAGTTTTACGGATCCCTTCGGTAATATCAGAGAAATATGTTCTTACGGAGGAAGTCTTGCTCTGAATCGTCCGCAAGGTGCCGCGTGCCGTATCCCTTCCACTGGATGTACGGATATTCAGCCCTGACCACCACTCAGCGGATGTATCGACGCACGAAAGTCCGTTAGACACATTCTCCAGAGCATCAATTAATCTATTCAGCTCGGATGCTGCTTCTGCCAAACTATCACTGCGAAATACAATGTGATCTTTCATCACGTCGTCCTCCCTGCTTTCATCATATATCATCCGCCTATACAAAACCGCTTGCGCTTCTTGACGGAGATAGACAGAATTTTCATCAGTCCGTCTCCGTCAAAAATTTTGATCTGCTATTTACTTAAAAGCTGTGCAACGCGTTCATCTGCTTCTTCCAGAGCATCCGCATAACGAGACAATGCCCTATACAAAGTATCCAGTTCCTTCTTCAGCGCATTGAGCTGGTCCTGTGCCCTTGTCAGACTATTGTCAAGTGCTTCCGCCGCACTCCCTTTAAAATCATCTTCCACTTTGGAACGAGCCCCTTTGATCCTTGGAAGTGCCGAATTGGTAACTTTTTCACTACAGGCGAGTATTTTTTTCGCCTCTCGCCTTACAGCGGCACTATCGTAATCATAGCTGACTTTACTCATGCTGCTTCACTCTCCCACGAGCCAATGGTGATCCTCGCTCACCGTTCATCGATCTATTACAGATAAGCGATGCCTTCCTCCGCATTGTTAAATAAGGTCGCTACGATCTTCTCCTGCTCTACATAAATCTCCAGCGCAGTCTTGAGTTTGGAAATGACATTGCTCATAACCGTCTCGTTCTGCTTGAGGTTCTGATACAGGCTTTCAAACTGAGTCTTAAACTTTTCGCTTGCTTCGCCATGCCAAGTGCTGTCCAGCTCACGAACTTCGTTGGAAATCTTCAGATATGCATTCTCCAGACCGCTTTTTCTCGCTTCAAATTCACTGATCGACTTTTCGATCGCCTCTTTGCTCACTCTCAGATTATCGATGACTGCCATCTTTTCTTCCTCCTGTCTAATACGTCTCGTCTTTGTGGATCATCCGCCGCATATTACTTTCCATGCGGCGTAATTCACCAAGCAACTCTTTCATCGTATCCTGCAGCAGTATACCTGCTTCATCCTGCGGCTTCTTCAGCAGCTTTGTCTCCAGTTCCGAGATCGCCTTTGCCAGTTCATCCGCCTCTTCGCTCAGCATATTGCTATCTGCTTCATGCATCATCTGTCTCAAATTCTTTACCGCGGGAAGAACTTCGCTGCGGCAACATCGGAATTTTCGTAGCGTTCACGAGCCTTGTTCAGTTCCGCCGAATAGGTCTCCAGAACAGCTGCCATTTCCTTCATCCAGGTATTGAGCTGCTCCATATTATTGATGAATTCCTGAGAGGCATCGCCTGTCCAGCTCTCGCTCAAGGTCTGCGCTGCCTGATAGGTCTGGGTTGCCTGCTCTGCAAATTCTTCCGTATACTTTGCAATATTGCTAGCCGCACTGCTCATCGCCGACAGGGTTACATCAAATTCTGCCATTTTTATTCCTCCTTAACGTCTTATCCGATAGCCATCGGTGTAGATTCTTCTAAATTGGACTTATACATTTGAAAGTCCGGTTTCTTCCAGCCACTTTGGAAGCAATACCGTCCTAATCCTCATAATGGGCATTACCGCATATGCTGTAGACTCCCATCGAACATAGCCGCTGCTTATAATGCGGCATGGCTCCGCACTGACCTGTTCACTTGCTCTGCAAAACAGCATTGTCTCCGTAGCATCAAACAGTTCATCTGCTTTGCTAAGCGCACTTTTAAAATCATCCAGTTCGTATCCAAATGACTTTAATCTATAAGCACCTCTCTCGAATTGTTCCTCTGCCTTTATCAGCGCCCGATCCGTTCCATCAACATTGGCTTCATCCATCAAGATTCGGATGCTATCTGCCTGACGCAGGCATTCCATCAATCCTTGCTTCGCTTCTTCTATTCGGGTCTGCATCTCTTGCGCTGCCGCGCTGCTCCATTGGATTCTCATATAGATCTCCTGTTACAACTCATTGGCAAGCTGGTTATCCGCTTCTTCCAACAAATTGGCATACAGATCGATCCTTCTTGCAATCAGACGCATATCTTCCTCAAGAACTCTCGCTGTGTGCAGAAACTCATCCAACCGTTCTTCCATTGCACGAGCTGTTTTTCCTCGAAAACACTCCCTGTATTCATTCGTTGCACGAAGCTTCGGATATACATCAGCTCTCATGGTCTCTGTCAGCTGCTTGATTGCTGTTGCCACGCTGCGGATCTTTTCAGAATCATATACTGCCAATATTGATTGCCTTCTTCCATCTTGTTCTTATCGTACTCTGCTCAGCCTCCTGAGCAGAGTACAGCAGTAGATTACAAATAGGTAGGTGCGCTGTTGCTCACATCCAGAGCAGCGCTGGTGGAGCTTACATTCGATTCTACCTGCTCCATCTCATTGATGGTCTTGCTCAGACCCTCTACGGTTTCGTCGATTGCCTTTTCAGCCGTTCTTACCTTCGTATAGACATTGGTCCATTTTGCACACAGTGCCAGATATGCCGGACCTTTGTAGCAGTCATCCAGAACATCTTTCGCCGATTCCAGCTGTTTGAAGGCATCTTCCAGAGTTCCGCGGGCATTTTCATATCTCTGAATGGCAGCTTCCATCTCAGGAACGCTGACCAGAAGGCGATCATTTGCCATTGTTATTTCCTCCTGTTATCTGATCTTCCGATCTTCTTGTCCTCGTTATTTCTGCTCTTGCCTATGGAATTGTTCCGTTCGATTAGCCCTTCATAAGGTTCTTAACAGCATCTTCCATCTGCTCATACTGCTGAATAGCCTGACTGATAACGCTGACCATATTCCGCACCACGCTCATGATCTGCTTATGCCAGCTGTAGGCATTCTCCTGATGCTCCACGAACGCATCCTTGGAAGCGCCCTCCCACTTGCTGGCGAGATCGGAAGCCGTGTTCTTTGCCGTCTCCACAGCCTCCTCATAGGTCTCCATCGCCTGATTGATCTTGCTCGACGCTTCACGCAGTCTACGCGCCTGAATAATCATCTCATACGCAGTCATCTTTCCAATCCCCTTTCTTCTTTAACCATCACATTCAGGGTTCCTTCCCTTACGGTGATCCTATCATAGCACGTCTCTCCCGTTCACGCCGCAATTTGCGACGAATGAACCGTTTTAGAGCGCGAATGACCCATTTAAGGCATATCTAATTTTTCTCATACCAGCATGAGTTTTGCCCCATCCCGCAATCCTGCCTCTGCTACAGTATCCTGTCGTTTAAGAACAATTCCCCGTTCACAATCACAAAGGATCGGTTGTACTCTATCAAACAACAGATTATTCTGCGTCGTCTCTAATATCCGTATGATCTCCGCTGAAACATCTCCAATTCTGCCGATAGACGGCAACCGGAAATCAAAACTTGCGGATATTGCCGGCACATGGATCTCCACGATAATAGACTGCATCTTCCGTCACCTCATCGTTCAATAAACTTTGACAGCATTTTTCCGGATGCCTGACTTCCCTGCTCATAGCAAATGACCTCGTTATGCTGCACCAACATAGTCTCTATGTTGGTCCCCATTTCATCAATGCTCTGCTGCCACGGCGACTTCACTGCTTCGGCATCCTTCAAAGGCTCAATAGTTATTGACCCAAATGTCGCTTGTTCCATCAGCACATAGAATGTTGTACCTTTATACAGCATTGCCTTGTGATTTGAAGTTCTCGCAATCAAGCATCGCTGACTTTCGAGCATCTCCCTCAAAATCCGCGAAATTACCCTGTCCACAAACGTCTGCTCGCCGCAAGGCATCACAACGCCACTTTCGATCAGACTCAACACCGTTTTATCCGTAGGCATTTCAGCCTTTATGTCCGTGCCTTGAAGCTGTTTCGCCGCCATAAGCTGCAAAAGTGCTGCAATTTCCTCTCTTGTAAGGCGAAATGCGACCCTGCTTACCGATTCTGCATTCATAGCCATTTATCCGCCTTCAAACTTGTGCGAATCGCATCTTTGTACGATCTAGACACAGGAATTCTTTCCTGTGTCGTCAGTCGGATTTCCATTTCTGACAAATCTAACCGTTCAATATGTGCTTTGTTGACGATATATGATCTGTGACATCGGATAAACATCTCTGGTAATGTCTCCGCCAAAGAATTAAGGCTTGCGCGCACCGTAAACACATAACGCCCCGTATTAATATTGAGCTGTTTGTCCTGTGCTTCCAGATACAAAATGTCATGATATGCAATTCGCTGCATTGTTTTGCCCGAATTGATGACCATGTGCCTTTGTTCATCATCCACTGAATACAGAGACACATAGTCATTCATAATCCGCCTCAAACTTGCGCGCATCAGCTCCTCCTGAAGTGGGAGCAGCATAATCCCCGCCGGTCTCATACAGCGACTGAGTACTGCTGTCAAGCATTCTGCATCATGCACGCATAGCATTGCATAATTATCTCTGTTATGCTCCATCACTTTCAAAAACAGCTCTATCCCCTGATCTATTCCATCAGCCATAGATGTTCCAACTGCGATGATCGCTAGCACGATGCCCTTTTCCGTCTCCAGTGTTCGGCGCAGTTCATGTTCACCGCCCGACAGCATTTCCATTCTTACTGATGGATAATCCCGACGGATCAATTCAGACAATACCTTCATCCACTGCACACGCACTGCACCATCCGGTTCGCATATGACCACCGGCAGCATATCGCAGCCTCCTCATCCATGTGCTTACTCGTCTTCCTGTTCTGCCAACGGAACAACAATCTGGAACGCTTCTCCGTTGTTTCCAACGAATCCCTGTCCCAAGGGAAGTGCCGCATTGCCGACCTTCGCATTAATCGACGTCCCAACGTGGCAAGGATCAAATTCATTCAGCTTGCCGCCCAATGCAATCGCTCGTGCCTGCCCAACTGCTGCCTTAATCGGATTTTCCATACAGCTCATGCGGTCTCTGACACCAATTCCCATAAATACCGTGAAGTTGTAATATTTCGACGAAATGAGCTGAGCGAGCAGATCCCGCATCATTTTCAAATGCTGGCTATACTTCGCCTGATTGAACTCGTTATTCAATCGTTCCGCATTATCGATCAATATGCAGCAAGGCTTAAATAGATATGCCTGTTTACGCGAAGCGCTCTTGCCTTTCGCAAGCGCCTCGTCATGCAGCGGCTTACGTACTGCGCAATAATCCTTGATAAACATCTGAAGAAATCTAACAATCTCATCCGGCGTGCAATACAGTGATGCATTTAACTCATTTGCGATTCGTCTCCAGTTGGGATCACCGATTATATACACATCTGCTCCACGATCATCCATAACACGCGCCATGAGCTTCAGGAAATTCGTTACACCGCAACGCTTCGTTCCATAAACCATCCAAGAGGGGGTCTCCTCTGTTTTAATCGTCGCCAATCCGCCCTGAACCACATCATAGCCGACAGGAATGCTGAACATATGGCTTTTGATCTTGCGATAATCCTCCATGTCAAACATCATTTCCCATGTAGGATCCTGCGGGATGCGCGGAATGCCCGCAGGACGCGCGCCCTTCCAGCACTCATTCTGTTTTCGAGCATACTCAACGATCTGACTCGCACGTTCTACGTCCGTTATAGGATCTCGGCATTCGAGCGAATGCGTGATCGCAAATCGCTCCGGATCGTTGAGTGCAGCAAACCCTTCACCCAAATGATCCGATGCAATACCCCCAAGTCCGATTTGTATCTCGTACACCTTTCCCTTCAGCACACCCATTCCTCTGCCTGTGATGTTTGCAATAGGCGGCATTTCATACGGGATCTTTGCACCGATACAGTCTGAATAATCGCTTTTGTCTTTAAGCTGCAATGCAATACCGCCAAAGAAGGGATGGAGCTTGCTCGGTATCTCATTTTTCATGTTTGCTGTCATGACAAAATGAATGCCGCGTCCGCTTCCCTCCTGAATCAACGTCTGTATCCGTTTAGTATAGTATTCATCCATTGCAAACAGCTCGTTGAGCTGCACATATCTGTCAACGAATACAACAATAACTGGTTCGGGCTTTTCGCCATGCTTAATGCGTGCATTATTAAACTCTACAAAGTTATCCGTAGATGCAGCTGCAAACATCTCCATACGACGATTGAGTTCGGCATACATCATATTCAGGAAACGCTTGATCTCCATGATCTCCCCATCAAATACAATGTCCGCCACCTGCGGAAATGCGCTCAGATTGCCCAGCGTCTGACTGGTCAAACTAAGGATATACACGCTCAAATGCTCCGGATCATACATACTGCACAGCGAATAGACCATGCTCTGGATCATCGTAGTCTTTCCGGAACCAGCAAGTCCCGAAACGATCAGATTGCGATTCTGCGTCAGATTATAAGTAAACGGCATATACCTCTGCTGCGCCACATCATCCGCCAGACCGATCAGCATGAGCACATTACCCTTCGGATTCGGGTAATTTTCACCATTCCATATACTTCTCTTAAACAACTCGATATCCGACAGATAGACCTGACGCGGAAGTTCCGGAAGCCACATTTGCCGGTTATATTTCATGTCATGTTCTCCCGCTACTTCTATGATCCGTCGCAGCACCGCTGTCATCTGAGTATCTTCTTTGACCTTTTTACCGTCAGCCAAATGCGCGACCACCTTTGGCTTCTTTACTCGAACCACATGACCGGTGGTGGTCAGCATCTGGGGCATTTCTTCCGCACGGGGTTCATTCGGTTTGTAGTCCAGTCCAGAATAACTGGTCTGAACCTGTTCAAACAGCTCGTCATTGCCGATCTGTATAAAGCAACGTCCCATACCTTTGATATACGCCGCGTCAGGACGCTTCAACATTTCCATAGAGTCCTGCCGCGTCTGCACTCGCAGGCAGAGATGGAAACGGGAGTTTGCCCATATCTCATCGCTGACCGAGTTGGACGGCTTCTGTGTTGCCAGGATCAGATGAATTCCCAATGAACGTCCCACTCGGGATGCGCTGACCAGCTCCTGCATGAATTCAGGCTGCTCACTTTTCAGTTCAGCAAATTCGTCTACGATGATAATCAAATGGGGCATTTCCATGCCGGGCTCGTCGCCATACTGACGATTATACTCATTGATATCTTTGATCTTAACTGCCTCAAATATCTTTTCACGGCGATGGATTTCACCATTGAGTGATGCCAATGCTCGATCAATGACTCGTTCTCCCTGAAGATTATCGATAATGCCCGCCACGTGCGGCAGCTCGCGGAATGAATTTGCCATACCGCCGCCCTTATAGTCAATCAAAATGAACTGCACCTGTCTAGGACTGTAGTTCAATGCCATAGACAAAATATAGGTCTCCAGCATAACCGACTTTCCTGAGCCAGTCGTGCCTGCAATCAGACCATGTGGACCATGATACTTATCGGAGATATCCAGGACAAACGGCTGCGAGCCGGCACGATAGCCTATGACGGACTTCAAACCTTCGTATGTATGATTTTCCGTCCACATTCTCCACACTTCGAGATTTTCCACCCGACGCACATTATAGATATCCAGAAAAGACACCAGCGTGGGGATCGCTGCATTTTCTGCTACGTCGCGTACTCTCATGGGCGCCATATTCTTGGAGAATCCTTTCAGGAGTTCACGGTCAGGATACTCGAAATCTACCTTCTGCATATCTCCTTCGTCAGTATGCAGATAGCCTTCGCCGCCCTTCATATCAAGCACCACTCGACACTCTTTAGGCAGATGAGTCATTTCCTTACCGATCATCACCAACGTCATTCCCAAACGATTCGTAAGCAAATGACGCATGATCGTTTCCTCTTCAAGAATGCGATAATTCGTACAGAAAATCACATAATGCGGCAGCGGCGGTGCATTTTTAGCCTCTGCATCATCACCATCTGCTTCATTTTCAGCAGCATTGTTCTTTCGAATGGTCAGCACTTCATCCAAATGAGCAACCACATCATGCACGTCGCTTGCATTATAAGCAAACATACGCAGTTCACGATCTTCACTTGTGAAAATATGAGGAAGCCATCTGACCCACGCCCACTGCGATGTGCTGTTTTCATCCGTAAGCACAGCAATCTTTACATCATGATAGCTATGCAGCGCTGCGATCTGCATCAGTAATCCCTGCGCAAACAGCACTGCTCTCGTTCCTCCCAATATGCCGACCACCGGCTCATTTCTGATCGGCAGCGTAACAGGTGCATTATTCATTACCGAGTAAAGCCGCTTCAGTCGGTCGGGTTCCTGACGCAGCTCATCATCAATGACGGTCAGCTTCTGTTTGGGAACGGTAATTTCGCAGGGCATATTTACATCGCCGGTGCCAATACGAATATGCAAAAAGTCCGGATGCTTCGGCATCCGATTCCACAGATAAGGAGATTTATCCATCGGCATAGAGCCACACTGCGCTGCATTGGGAAATGTTTCTATCAGCCGATCAAGTTCCTTCTGATTCATCGCACGAAGATGCTCTTCCATCTCCACGATATACTGCTGATACATATCCATGCGGCGACCTTCGACCCGGTCTTCCTGTTTCTTTCGATAATTTCGATTAATCAATGCCCACATAATCGCCAGCATCGAAGATGTGGAAATCATAACCAATCCACTCGACAACATATTGCCGTTGCCCGCAAACACACTTCCCATGAGCATAGGAAGGATCATCGTCATGGATGGACCAACTTGAAGAAACAACGGTTGATCGCTTGTGTTCTGCTTCGGAATTGGCGGCTCGATATCTGTGTTCTCCGCCTCACACCTGATCCGGATTCTTGGTGAGCGCTGATATTCCACATAAACACTCAGCGCTTCACTTTCATCAGTTTGCTCCAACGACGAACTCTTCTTGTCTTCCAACATCCACTTTTCAAGCGAAATGGGACGGCTACCGGTTGTCCGATTCACAGCAATGCAGTCACCCAAATAGACAATCTTCAATCCGGTCGGAAAGGCAAGCACATCGCCGAATTTGAGTCTCGCCGAATTACCCAGGAGCTTCCTTGCGTTTAAATAGGTGCCATTGCTCGATTGATCCTGATACTTCAC
>CAZYQB010000038.1:11302-12034 GCA_964649595.1 uncultured Oscillospiraceae bacterium
AAAAGCCATGCTCAGATGTCATCAAAACGCCCGTATCACGAATATCCGCACGCTCGCTACGTCCGATTATTAACTTTCTGCGTGGAATACGGTATTTCGTAAATTCAAGCCATTGACGCTCGCACTGCTTGATGATAACAGAAATCTCTCGTCCTGTATCGGCATCCCGCATAACAAATATGGTATCTCCACCAACCTCATGCTCGCGCCTTCCGCCGCTTTTCCAGACGAGTGGTGCATTCGGCGCAATGTAAACCCGTCCTTCCAAGGCACGTATTGAAACATATACATCTTTTTCCCAGTTTGTTTCATCCTGCCCCAGAACAATCTTGCTGTTCCAGCTCTGCTGATCCGGAAAGTATACATCCTTAAATGAATCTCCAAATGTCACCCACGCAGTATACACAAATTCTCCCTCCCAACGAGCATCTCTTAGTAACGTGCGTATTCTACAATAAATGTGCGGTCATCGATCATAATATGGTCTCCTTCGATGAGCTTATATCGCTGTCCAGGCACCATCGGTTCACTATTCAGATAAGTTTTATTCGCTGAATCCATATCTATGGCATAACACACATTTTCTACCGAATTGAATTCTATTTTGAGATGATGTCGACTGATTTGCATCCCATCGATTACAAAATCGTTGTCCATACCGCGACCTATGCTATACGCAGTCTTATTGACGACAATGCGCCGGACACCAAAGTCCTCTCGACCTGCCAATAC
>CAZYQB010000039.1:0-11836 GCA_964649595.1 uncultured Oscillospiraceae bacterium
GAGCAATGAGGGACGATTGATCTACGAACGCTCGCTCCGGTTCGTGTTTCTGCTGGCGACGGCGCAGCTTTATCCCGACAGGCGCGTGCGGTTGGAGCATTCGATCGGAAACGGCGTATATGCGCAGATCACCGGCGATGCGCCGCTTACACCGCAGGCAGTGCGCGGCATTGAACGAAGAATGCGTGAGATTGTCCGGCAGGATATGCCATTTGAAAAGCATTCGATCACCAAAGTGCAGGCAATGGCGCATTTTGAAGCGACGGGACAGTTTGATAAGGTGAATCTGCTTAAATACCGTCCGTATGAGCATTTTCAGCTCTATTCGCTGGGCGGTATGCTGGAATATTTTTATGGCGTGATGGTGCCGTCCACCGGATGCCTGGATGTGTTTGAACTGCGCTTCCATATGCCCGGCGTGGTGCTGCAGTTGCCCGACCCAAAGAATCCGGCAAAGGCGGCTTCGTTTGTGGAGGTGCCGAAGCTGATGAAAACCTTTGCACAGTCTGCACGCTGGAATGAGATCCTCGACTGCCGCAATGCCGCAGATCTCAATGAAATGGTATCCCGCCGCAAGCTCAGAGAATTTATACGGGTGAACGAAGCGCTGCATGAAAAGAGCATCAGCGCGATTGCCGATCAGTTTGCTGCCAGCGGTGCACGGCTTATTCTGATCGCTGGTCCATCCTCCTCCGGCAAGACCACCTTCTCGAACAGGCTGTCCATTGCCCTCAAGGTATTGGGGCTGCGACCGATGACGATCTCGTTGGACGATTATTATATTGATCGCAATAAGGTGCCCTTCGATGAGAACGGGCAGCAGGACCTCGAACGACTAGATACGCTGGATGTTGAGCTGTTCAACGAACATCTGGTGCGTATTCTGCAGGGAGAAACGGTGCAGACACCGCTGTATGATTTTACGACCGGACGCAGGAGCAATAAAACGCATGATGTTCATGCTGATCTCGATCAGCCAATCATCATTGAAGGCATTCATGGGCTAAATGATGAATTGACTCGTTCTGTTGAGCGCAGCATGAAATTCAAAATATACATCAGTGCGCTCACAACGCTCAATCTGGACGACCACAACCGCATCCGTACGACCGACGCGCGTCTGCTCAGGCGCATGGTACGCGACTATCAGTTCCGCAGCACCACGCCGGAGCGCACGATGGAGATGTGGCCATCGGTGCGCCGCGGCGAAGAAAACTATATCTTCCCATATCAGGAGCAGGCGGATGTGATGTTTAATTCTTCTTTGGCGTATGAAATGGTCATACTCAAGAAATACGTTTATCCGATGCTGCTTCGCATTACGCCGGACAGTCCGCATTATACGATGGCGCGCCGTCTGGTTAAATTCCTCAATTACTTCCAGTCATCCGACGTAGAGGATGAGATCCCGATCAACTCCATACTGCGCGAGTTTATCGGAGGCTGCTGCTTTTATCGAAAGAACGACTAAAGTATTCTGCGGTGTGGATGCCGCATTTTTCCGAATGATTTATTAACGGTATCGCTGATTAAAAAATCTCTTCCTGCGCACAATATACGCACAAGGGAGGGATTTTTTATGATTCAGAATCTGATGAGAACTGCTTTGAAGGAAATGAAAGAACACGGCAGACATTTTGCTGCCGCTGCTGCAGCGCTGACAATGTGCATGATGCTGGGCGGCTGTATGAATACTGCCGGCAGTACTATGCCGAATGCGGAAAACAGCACGCTTCCCCAAAGCAGCGTGCAGCCGAACGATCAAAACAACATGAATAACAATGGCAGCACGAATAATGATCTGATCGGCGGCACCGCCAACGCGCCGATCACCTTCAACTGGCTTGAAATGGGAAAAAGCGTAGAGGACAAGATCAATATGTTCTCCGAGATCGAGAAGAGCCGTGTAGTGGTCAATGACGGCACTGCGCTTGTGGGCGTACAGTTTGCCGGTCAGTATCAGGGGGAATTGACGCAGCGCATCCGTGATATGGTTGCCGGAGAGATCATGGGGGCGGATGCATCCGTTCAGACGGTTGCGGTAACTGCCGATCCGGAAGATGTGCAGAAGATCAACGAAATGGCAGATCAGATCGCATCCGGCACGCCCGCGCAGGATTTTAAGGCAGAGATCGATTCGATCGTCAGAAACGTAACTACGCTTCAGTAAAAAATGATATAAAAAAGCATACGGCGGAAGGACCCCCCTCGCGCCGTATGCTTTCAGCGTTTGAAGAATTGTAGGAAAAGACGAGGTTTATTCAGACGTTTCCTCATTGGAGCCGTAGATGAATTCGTGCAGAATGGCAGTGTTTTTTTCAAGATCGGGATTAAGTACGTCCATTTCATTGATGCGGGTCGCCGTATAGGCACCTTCGGCGGGCAGGCGCAGCTCTTCATACTGTATGCCGTTAGAGAGCACCTTCATGCCCAGCAGGACAATGTCAGATTTGCTCAGACTGGTGCGGGTGTAGGAAAACCCGATTTCGAGCAGTTCATACAGAGTGCCTATATCGCGCAGAGAGGAAACTTTTTTAAGGATGGCCCCCAGTACCTCGCGCTGACGACTGGTGCGCTGATAGTCGGAATCCAGTTTGCGGATGCGTGAATAGGCAAGCGTCTGCATACCGTCAAGATGAATGTTTTCGCCAAACTCAGTCAGATCATTTTTGGGCAAATCGATGTTGGGATAGAGCACGCGCATATCGCTCATCAGCTGATTCATGCTCTTCATCTCAGCTTCGGAGACGGTCATCTCGATGCCGCCGATAGCATCGACGATGTAGGCAAAGGAACTGAAATCGACCATTGCGTAGTGGGTGATGTTCATGCCGAAGGCTTCGTTGACGGTTTTGAGCGTCAGGTCAACGCCGCCAAACCAGTTAGCGGAGGTGATCTTGTTGGAGCCGTGTCCGGCGATACGCACATAAGTGTCGCGCATGATGGAGGTCAGCTTGAGCTCGCCGTTGAGCATATTGATTGAAGCGATAATCATGGCGTCGGTGCGTCCGGGCTGATCGGGATCACCGGCATCGGTGCCTAACAACAGGATATTGATCCATTCATCAGTGGGCAAGGTAGAGTTTACGCTCCAGTCAATGACTTCTTCCTGAGAGGAGGAAGGCGCGGCAGTTGAATTGGGATCGGTAGATGAAACGGAGAGGCTGTCGGGAGTGCGCTGAGAAATGCGGGTAGGCAGCATACGAATGGTAGCGAATGCGCTGACAATGACAACAACGATGATCAGCAGTATGATCAGCAGACGCTTCAGGCATCCACTGTTCTTTTTGGCGTGTTTGGCTCGGTGCATATCGATCTCCTCCAAATGTATGATTGTATAGATCCTTTCTCATTATATCATGCTCTGTGGTGGATGTCAAAGCAAGCTTACAGGGTGTGCAGATATCCGCGCAGAGAGGTCAGCGCTTCGATCAGCCATGTCAGCGCAATATCCGCCCATTCGAGCAGCATATCGGTAGAGATGACGTCGGCATAGATCAGACCGAAAAGGATGACCAGTACGATGACGACACAAGCCCATTTGTTCATGATTCCAACCCCGTTTCATGGCGTATTTTAAGAAATGTAAAAAATTACAACATGAATGTCTTCCGAAGAACAACATCCTGTGTTATAATAGACGCATTATTTGTATGGAGGTTCCCGGAAATGTCAAAATCTAGAAATCCTTACGCAGGTCGCCGTCTGCAGGCGCCCCCGATGCCTGAAACAGTTCTTACCAGCAGAACTCCGGAGAAGATCTGTCTGACCGTTGCCGCAGTGGTGACGACTGCACTGTTTGGCTTTATCTGGTACACCGGTTCTGCCATTTTGTATATTCATGACTGGGTATATGTGGCTGCGGTTGCAGTGATCGTGATCGCCTTGCTGGGTGCGGGTGCATTCGCCATCTATCGAAATCTCAAAACCAACAGCGCACGAAAAATCGGCAGTATGGCGCTGCCTGGTCTGATGGTGATGTTCATTACGGCCGCGCTGGTGGTATGTGTCGGTTACTCCACGCTCGAGCAGCCGATCGGCTTCTATGATTCGCCGGAGAAGGAAAACCGCATCGTTATTATGAAAACAAATTCTGAAGAAGGTGTGCTGATTACTGCTTATCCGGCGATTGGCGATCATTTCTACGTTGCCGCGCTGAAATCTGAAGTGATCCACAGCAACGGTGTTATTCAGGGAGTAGAGTGGGAAGGCGAGCGTCTTGCCAAGGTCATTTTGTGTGATATCGACGGCAATGACATCGTTTTGCCGGTTGATTTCTCACTGTTGTATGCAGAGGATTCTGCCGAATAATTTCGGATGTGCGCAGGTTTGTCCGCTTAGTAGTAAAAAGGTGCGGCAAATAGTGGACGTGGATCGCGGCAGCGATGCTCCTGTGGTGCGCAGGGCAATATGCGGCCACAGGCGATCCGTCGGCAGGGGCAGGGCGAACAGGGATCATCGGTGATGACCAATATGCTGCCGCATAGCTGACTGGGAGAAAGACAGGCGGCATAAACACTCATCAGCGCATTACCATGACAGGAAAGCAGCGGAGGCAGCGTAAAGCGGCAGCCGCTGCTTTCTATTTGCATACCGAAAAATTCCGAGGAATGCGGCAGACCGCGTATGTGCGCCTGCACCACTGTGCCGCCTTCCATCGGGCAGAACCTCACGCAGCCGCGTATGCAGGAGCAGCGGTCTTCTCCACAGATCACTGCCTGACAGTATGCTGGATCGCAGTGATCTGCGCATATATGATTTCTTATTGTATGATCCTTCATGCAAAGCACCTCCAATGCAGAATATGCGCATGAAGGCAGGATGGGTGCATGAATCGCGCGGACGGAAAATGTGAAAAAATAGATCCGTACGATACCGTAAATTCTTTGTTGTGAAAATACCGGTATCGTACGGACTTTGTGTTATTTGAAGAAAATCAGGCGTTGATCTGACGGTCGGAGGTAGAGGTAATCATGGTGGTTTCCGTGCGGATATTTTCGGGCGGCATTTCTAACAGAGACGCGTTGTGGATATAGGTCTTCATCAGGCTGAAGGCACGGCTGAAGTTAGCGCCCGAGCAGATACGCTCATCAACGACTGCACCGACAGGCATGATGCGCTTCGACCGGCAGGTTCCGTCGGAATTGGCGTGAACTTTTTGCTCGGTCTTGCCCATGCCGAAGAAGATTCCGGTGGTGCCGAAGTTATAGATGTGGTGATAAATGTAATTCATGCCGATGGATGCCATGTTGCTGATAAACAGACTGGTGTGGAAGGGACTTGCCTGATGAATGAAGGAGGGCATCAGACCATGGCGGTCGAGGAACTTGGCGAGACCTACTACGACATCCGGCAGGACGGGCATGGAGAGCAGGAACTTGACCAGCTTGTCGGTCTTGTTCTTCTGACCGGGCTTGCGAGTTTCGGCAATGGCGGATTCCACTCGGCGAGTGACATCATATATGGTGTCGGTAAGCTGGAAGTCTACTTTGACGACGGCTTCCTCGATGCTGTCATCGGGATTTTTCTTGAGCGTAATGAACGATACGCATACATGGTTGCGGGCATAGATGCGCTTGTTCATGACAAAGCGGTTCAGCTCCGGATGTTCGCACAGCGTGCGAACATATGCCGCGATAATCATGCCCATATAGGTGATGTTGTTGCCCTTTTTGCGCTGCTCGCGGATATAGCTGGTCATTGTCTCGAAGTCGAGGTCATGGCGGGTCATGACCTGAGAGTCATCGCGATGGGGCATGATATAGGGAGTGATCATGACGATGGGGTCGATGTCCTTTACCAGACGTCCGTCTGATCTGTGTCCAAACATAGTGCATCCGTCCTTTATCTTGAGGTATTGGAATGTGGACCAATATGAAGTATTCTGTTAAGGCAATTAAAACACATTTGAAGTGTCGGGTCAAGCCTTTGAAGGTAAATGTATGCACTGGGTGAAAAATGTCACGAATGTGAAACGGATGTAAAATAAAATAGATATACAAATGAGACGAACACACTGATTGGTGCCCTAAATTTACATCAGAATTCGCGCAGGGCGGTAAAGGATATGGCAGAAGGAGTCTCAGAATCGGTGACGCTGACATATATATTATCATCAAAGCGTCCGGTGTGCGCGTAATGCAGTATCATGTGCTTGGCAGAGACGGGCATATTCAAAGCGGGCAGCGCTTCATAGGAAATCCACTCGAGCGTGCCTTCGTTGCTGACAAGCGGTTTGTTCTGTTTGAGCTGTGCAAAGAAGTAGTAATTCTGACGGATCTCACCGTTTTTGAGGCGGACGGTGATATATCGCATTTTGAAATCGGTCAGATCATCCTCACAGAGAGAAAGCTCTTCGTGCATTTCGCGCAGTACGCACGCGCGTGGATCATTCAGCTCATCCTTTTCAAAATGTCCGCCGGCAGTTCCTACATATAGGTGATCGGCGATCTTTGAACCGATGCGAAACAGACACAATACGCCCTTGTCATCGGTCAGATATAGAGAAGTCATGTTGCGAAGTTGCGGTGTCATGTGCGTTTAATCCTTTCGTTCAATTGGTATTCTGCTTATTATCGTCGGGAAAGCATATCCGCAGGCGCGGATATTCGTTGAGGTAGATGCGTCTGAATTCGCGCAGACTGTCCTCGCTGTTCATTGTGGAAAAGTATTCCAGACCGCACGCGCCGCGATATTCGGCTTCATCCAGACGGTGGAAAATATAGTGGTAATTGATCTCGCCAATCTGCAGGTCGCGGCGTTCCGGATGTCCGGCGGCATGGAGATGAGCGATGCAATCTAAATTGCCGAGGATGCTGTTGATGAGGTTGCCCTCCGTAACCTGCTGATGGTAAATATCGAACACCACCTTTACGCGCGGATGATGGACCTCGCGGATGATCCCGAAGGCTTCGGCGGAAGAGGTGAGATAATAGCCCTTGTGATCGATGAGAGAATTCAGCGGCTCGATCATCAGCGTGACACCATGTTCGTCAAGAATGGAAGCGGCGGCTTTCAGCGCAGCGACGATGCTTTGGTGCTGTATATCTCGCGGCGCACCGGTATCCTTTCCTACCTGCGTGATGATAAATTTTGCCCCCAGCTTTTCGGCGGCGGCGCAGGTCTCCTTCAGTCCGTCGAGCCATGCCTGCCGAAATGAGGGATCGGTCATGCGGAATTCAGTGGTACAGATGCTCAAAAGTTCCACGCACGCATCCTCGCAGGCAGTGCGCACGCGGTCGAGATCAAGTTCTTTCCAGCTATAGGTTTCAATGGCGTTGAAGCCAAGGGAGCGCACCTTGTAGATGGCTTCGATAAAATCCATACCATTAAAGAAGCAGGGGATGGGTATGCAGAATCTCATAGCATATGCCTCCTGTTCATCGATTTTATGAGGATATTGTACATTCATAGAGCGAAGGTGTCCATACCTTGCGAGAAGTTTTGTAAGGAAATATGAAAATGAATGGAGGATGGACTTTTCTTTTTATTTACGATAGCTCGCTGATTAGAAAAAATCACCGTCAGTCGCGTGATTTAAGCAAATTAAAGGTAAAAATCATGTTTATGTTTACAATTTGTTCAAAATTAATTCAAGCCACTCTATGTAAATTTTGATATAATATAGCGCAGAGAAAGGAGCGAGACATCCAACATGATCGAAATTCAAAACATTTCCAAGAAATACGGCGACAAGTATGCCGTAAAGGATGCCACTTTTACTATTAAAAAGGGCGAGATCCTCGGCTTTCTGGGTCGCAACGGCGCAGGCAAAAGCACCACAATGAACATCGTTACCGGCTACATTTCCGCCACGTCCGGACGTGTGCTGCTCAACGGACATGACATTCTTGAGGAGCCGCGCGAGGTTAAACGCTGCATCGGCTATCTGCCGGAAATGCCGCCGCTTTATATGGATATGACAGTTGATGAGTATCTGCGCTTTGTGTGTGATATCAAGGATGTGAAGAAGTCCTATATCAGAAGTCATCTGGATGATATCACCGAGCTGGTGCGCATTACGGATGTGAGAAAGCGCCTGATTAAGAACCTGTCCAAGGGATATAAGCAGCGCGTGGGTATGGCGCAGGCACTGGTGGGCAATCCCGAGGTCGTCATCATGGACGAGCCGACGGTAGGTCTGGATCCCCGTCAGATCATCGAGATCCGCAAGCTCATCAAGGAACTGGGTGAGGATCATACGGTCGTCCTGTCGAGCCACATTCTGCATGAGGTTGCCGACGTGTGTGAGCGCGTGGTCATCATCAATCAGGGCAGCATCGTAGCACAGGATACGCTCGAAAATCTGACCAAAAATATTTCCGATACCGCACGCTTCCGTATGCGCGTTGAAGGACCTGAGCGCGATGTGCAGAAACTCATTCGTTCTATTCCCGGCACTCGCACCGTCGATCAGATGGGCGTGAAGGAGCCAGGCACCTATGATTTTCTGGTGGAAACTGATCGCAATACCGATGTACGCCGTCCGCTGTTTACCGCGCTGGCAAAGCAGGGCTATCCGATCCTGATGCTGCGTCCCATGGACATCGAACTGGAGGATATCTTCCTGCAGCTCACTACCGAGAGAGGAGAGGAATAAAGTATGCTGGCAATCTGGAAGCGTGAAGTACAGAATTATTTCCTGACGCCCATCGGGTATGTATTTATGGGCATTTTCCTGCTGGTTGGCGGCGTGCTGTTCTTCATTTATAATATCATGAACGGCTCGTCCGATCTGTCCACTATGTTCGGCAACCTGAGCTATCTGGTAATGCTGGTTGTGCCGATTCTGACGATGAAGCTGCTGAGCGAAGAAAAGCGCAACAAGTCCGATCAGCTGCTGCTCACCTCGCCCAGATCCATCTGGGATATCATTCTGGGCAAGTTCCTTGCTGCCTGCAGTGTGCTGATGGCAACCATGTTTATCACGTTGGTGTATGTGTTGATTATCTGCGTATACTCCACCGAAGTGCGTGCAGGGCTGATTATTTCCAATTATCTGGGTTTCTTCCTGCTGGGCTGTGCCTATATCGCGATCGGTACGCTGATGTCTGCGCTGACTGAAAATCAGGTCTCTGCCGCCGTGCTTACGTTGGGTGTCAACCTGCTGCTTCAGTTGATCGAAGCCATTCTGCCGCAGCTTACTCTGCCCGGAAGTCTGCAGTTCCTGAATACCGCATTCTCCTGGCTGAGTATGTATACCCGTTTCTATGAATTCTCGGCAGGCATTCTGAGCATTGCCAATATCGTATACTATCTGTCGCTGTGCGGTGTGATCCTGTTCTTTGCAGTGCGCGTTATCGACAAGAGAAGATGGAGTGAGGGTTAAGCGCTATGAATAATCAGAAAAAGAGCAAAAACAAGCTCAGTGCATTCTTTGCGCGTCGGCAGTTTCGTTATGGCGGATATGCCACTGTGCTGATCGCCGTTGTAATCGCGGTTGTGATCCTGCTCAATGTGGCGATCAGTGCCGTTGAACAGAACTGGGCGCTGACCATCGATGTGACTGCACTGGGCGCAACCGACTTTGATGAGCAAACGCTGACCGTTGTAGATCAGGTGGATATGCCGGTAAAGGTATATACGCTCTATGAGGATGCTACCACGGGTTCGATCCGCATCCAGACCGAAGAGGTTCTCAACAAGTATCGTGCACTGAATAATTACATCAGCATTGATAACATCGATCCGATGAAGAACCCGGCTTTGGTGGAGAAATATGCCGAAGGCAAGGATCTGAACGAAGGATCGATCATTGTGACCAATGAGGACGAGAGCCGCGTAAAGTTGATCGACCTGACGGACTACTATTATCAGTATACCAGCCCGTACAACAATCAGACCTATACGCTGTTTGCGCTGGAGCCGGAAATGACCAGTGCGCTGCTGTATGTTACCAGTGAGGTATCGCCCCGCGTGTTTTATCTGACCGGTCACGGCGAAGTGGATTCGGATAGCTACTGCACCGTGCTCACCGGACAGCTCAAGGGTCAGAATTACGACGTAGCGAAGCTCAACCTTACCGATGACACGGATGTAACGCTTGAAGCGGGCGATACACTGATTATCATCAATCCCGTTCGTGATCTGAGCGATGTCGAATATGCAACGCTCAAGAACTGGCTGGCTGCCGGTGGTCGTATGCTGTTTGCGTTGGATTATGCTACGGATGCATCTGTGCTGGTCAACTTTACTGCACTGCTCGACTATTATCAGCTTTCCTTCGGCGAAGGCATCATCGGCGAAAGCTCTGCTTCCAGCAGCAACTGGACCAGCGATACGCATATGCTCGTTCCCAATATTAGTGCGGAGCATGAGATCACTGCGCCGTTGACCGAAAGCGGATACTACATGATTATGCCGGAGGTTCGCCCGATCAATTCTGTGCTGATGCCCGAATCCGAAGTGCTCTATGACGATCTGCTGACCACCTCTTCGGCAGCAGTAGTTGAAGGCAAGGACGGCAACAGCCTGCCGGGAACTCAGACTATTGCCATGAGTATGCTCAAAGCAGACAACACCGATGAGAGTAAGGATGTTCGCATCGTGCTGATGGGCTGTGTATATTCTCTGGTGGATACCAATCTGCTCAATGCCTCTTACAATATGAACTTTACCATCAACGCCGTCAACTGGCTGGCAAATCAGCAGAGCATCGTTGAGATCGGTTCCAAGCTGATCACCAACAACACGCTCGCCATTCCCGATGTAGGAACTGCATATACGCTGGCAGCTGTGATCGTTGTTGCGATTCCGCTGATCGTTACTGCGGCAGGTGTTGTGGTCTGGATCAAGAGGAGGCGTCTGTAATGGATCAGAAGGATCCCACCATTCACAATACGAATGAGAATCAGACTGCAGACCAAGAAGTTCATAAGGTTCGCAGCCTTGCCACCGCAGCCGAACTGCGCGGCAGCAAAAGCGGCAAGACCGGTTCTGCCGATGGCAGCTCGAAGAAAAGCGGCGCCAAGATATGGATGTCGCTGATTGCGATGGTTCTGGTGCTGGGAGTTGCTGTGGGAGTTTTCTTTGCGGCTTCCAGCATTAAGCCGGAGCCGGAGCAGACTCAACAGCCTTCGGCGACAAATGCGCCGGTAACGACGTATTCGATCATCAATCGTTCGCGAGATGATGTGAGGAGCGTGACCATTGAGATCGAAGGGGAAGAGCCTTACACACTGACCAGCACTGCGATAGTCAGTGGCGAAGGCGACAATGCCGTAACTTCCTATGAGTACGGCGTTCAGGGGAATCCCAATTTCAATCTCAATAAATCCAAGGCAAAATCGATTATAACCTATGCGCAGGTTCTGACCGTCAGCACATTGCTGGCTGAAAATGTAACCGATTTCTCACCGTACGGTTTGGACGATCCGACGATGGTGTTTACCGCTAAGTATGCCGACGGAAGCAAGGATGTGCTGCTGTTCGGCAAGAAGGTGCCCACCAGTAATCGCTATTATATGTGCAGACAGGGTGAAAAAACGGTATATGTGATTTACAACAGCGCATATGAGACTCTCCACACCACGCTGAATGAACTGGCAGTCGTGAATATGCCCATTACGATGGATGCTTCGACAATCGAGAACTTCCTGATTGAGCAGAAGGGCAAGCAGACCATTGAAGTCATCTATGATCCCGATGCCAGCTCTACCTTCACGATTACGAATATGAAACTGGTGCAGCCTGTGGAATACTATACCAACGGCGACCGAGTTTCTGAGATCATGACTGCGTGTGCCGGTCTGACGATCACTACCTACGCCGGAGAAAAGAGTATGCTTCCCGAAGCGGGGCTGGATGATCCTCGTGCAAGGATCCGTCTTACTGATTC
>CAZYQB010000040.1:0-2177 GCA_964649595.1 uncultured Oscillospiraceae bacterium
GATGTCCAAGTCCAAGGGCGAATTCCTGACTGTCTCCCTGCTCAAGGAAAAGGGCTATGATCCACTGGCATACCGCCTGTTCTGCCTGCAGAGCCACTATCGCCGCGGTTTGGTATTCTCCTGGGAGAATCTGGACAACGCACAGGGCACCTACAACAAGCTGATCGCAAAGCTGGCATCTCTCAAGGATGAGGCAGGCGAAATCGATCAGACCGCCGTGACCGCACTCGACAGCAAGTTCCGCGCCGCGCTGGGCAATGATCTGAACACCTCACTGGCAATTACCGCCATCTACGATGTCATGAAGTACAAGACAAACGATGCCACCAAGCTGCACGTTCTGGCGATGTTCGACAAGGTGCTGGGGCTCGACCTGATCGAAAAGGCAGCCGCACGCCGTGAAGAACTCAAAAAGCACGCCGCCGTCGCTCACGAGGTTTCCGTGATCTTCGACGGCTGCGAGGAAAACGAAGAGATCAGAGCGCTGGCAGAGGCACGCATTGCCGCCAAGAAAGCAAAGAATTTTGCCGAAGCCGACCGTCTGCGCGATGAGATCGCCGCAAAGGGCTATGTTGTAGCAGATACGCCCAAGGGCGCATCTGTAAAGAAGGCATGAGCATCGATTCAAAAGACAAATGGCTTTCCTGGGCGGTGGAGCTTCAGTCTATCGCTCAGGCAGGGCTGCACTACGCCAAGGACAAGTATGACATCGACCGTTTTCAGCGCGTGCGGGATATCGCCGCCGAAATGCTCAGCAAGCCTTCCGGACTGCCGATAGAGGCGGTGAAGGAACTGTTCTGCACCGGCATCGGCTATCCTACGCCGAAGGTCGCCTGCCGCGCAGCAGTGATTCAAGATCACAAGATCCTGCTGGTACGCGAAACGAGCGATGGAAAATGGTGTATGCCCGGCGGCTGGGTGGAAAGCAGTCTGTCAGTCGGTGAGAACCTGGTCAAAGAGGTGTGGGAGGAAGCCGGTATGCGCGTAGCGGTAGAGCGCGTAATCGCCGTGCAGGAGCACAGAAAGCACGCCTCTCATCCCAATGCGATCAGCATCTGCAACGTATTTGCGCTGTGCCGCTATATAAGCGGCGAATTTACGCCTAACTTAGAGACCGATGCGTGCGACTTCTTTTCTATCGATGAGCTGCCGCCGCTGTCCGTTGACCGCACGAACAAAGATCAGATCGAAATGTGCTTTCAGGCATATGCCGATGAGCATTGGAAAACCATCCTTGAATGACAAACAGCCTCCGACAGAAAAACTGCCGGAGGCTGAATCTTATATATTCTGTTTTAAAATCAACAGGCACCCTCTAATAGGCAATATCATCAGCCTAAGAATGAGAACGATTCCAAAATGCTCCCTCCTTGAGGGAGCTGTCACAGGCGGTTCGCCGCATGGCGAGAGAATGTGACTGAGGAAGTTTGTTTTTTCTGAGTTCTCAATATAGCTTTACTATCACCGAAGGAGTTACGAACTCCCTCAGTCGAGCAAGCTCGACAGCTTCCTCTCAGAGGGAGCCCGTTTTGCGCCTCTTATCAGTCTATTTTTTCTGCACCTGCGCATTCCCGAATTATTGCTTCAAACGAACGCGCAAACCTCTCATCATCTTCCTTGGTTCGCTTCTTGGGACCTTTCAAATGATGCTTTCCCTTGCTGCTCATGCGCGCCTTTTTTGCTAAGTGCCTCTCCATGAGCAACTGATCGATGTTGCTCTCGGTATACCTCATTCCGCTTTGGTGAATGACGTATGCACCCTTTCCGAGTGCCATCGCCGCTACGCCGTAATCCTGCGTTACCACGATATCCCCTCTTCTGCACAGATTCACCAGCGCAAAATCCACTGCATCCGTGCCTTCCCCGATGATGCGCACCTCGCTGTAATCGGAAAAAAGCATATGATTGGTGTCGCACAGCAGCACAACGGCAATGCCGTGCTTCTTTGAAATCTCCTCCACGATGCGCACCACCGGACAGGCATCCGCATCCACCAGCACCCGCGCCATAATTTCTCCTCCTGCCATGTTTTTTCTCCATTATAGCACACTCCTAAAGTATTTTCAGTGCCATGTCCGAAAATGATTATCCCAGCAGGACACTTGACCTCTTTCCCTAAAGCGTATATACTATAAAGCAGATGATCTTTTACGGCAGTGCAGACTGCGGTTACTTCG
>CAZYQB010000040.1:2277-11811 GCA_964649595.1 uncultured Oscillospiraceae bacterium
GCAGCGGATATGTTGCTTACTCCATGAAGGATAAGGAACATCTGGTTACTGCGGTGCTGACCACCATGTTCGGCGAGCCGAAGTTCTACGGCTCCACCGACGCTGAGGTCATCCGTCTGGCAACCGAATGCGCCAAAAACGATCCCGAATTTCTCTGCAAGCTGGCGTGCTATGCCCGCAATGTGGGCAATATGCGCTCCATCAGCCATGTGCTGACCGCAGTCATCGCCCGCGAAGCGCGCGAATACACCCGTACCGCCATCCGCAATGTAGTCATCCGTCCGGATGACATCACCGAAATCATGGCGTGCTATGCCGCCCTGTACGACAAGCCCTTCCCCAACGCCATGAAGCGAGAGATCGCCTGCGTCATTCAGAAGTTTGACGAATATCAGCTTGCCAAGTACAACCGCGATAAGTCAATCAAGCTCAGAGACGTGCTGCGCATCACCCATCCCGTACCCAAGGATGATAAAACCGCAGCGCTGCTTGGAAAGATCCTTTCCGATTCCTTAGAGATGCCTTATGCATGGGAAACAGAGCTGTCTGCACGCGGCAACACCAAGGAGGTATGGGATGAGCTGATCGCCTCCGGCAAGGTAGGCTATATGGCACTTTTGCGTAACCTCAGAAACATCGTCAAGGCAAAAGCAGACCTCCAGCCGGTACTCGCCACACTTTCCGATCCCGTGCAGGTTCGCCGCAGCCGTCAGTTGCCCTTCCGCTTCTACAGCGCATACCGCACACTCGCAGGCGAGAAACTTTTAACCATGGAGATCTATCAGGCACTGGAGAATGCCCTTCGTGCATCCATCGACAACATGGAGCCGATTCCGGGCAGAATACTGATCGCCGTGGACGTGTCCGGCTCGATGGGAGCAACCGTCTCTGCCAAGAGCGAGGTGCGCTGCTGCGACATTGCCGCGCTGTTTGGTGCAATGGCAAGCCGGTTGTGCGACGATGCAGTTGTCTGCTATTTTGACTGTACAGGATATTGGTCGTCCACCAAGCCCAACGGCTATCGCATTGCGCATTACTCAAAGGATGAATCCATTCTAAACATCTGCGCCAAGAATGCCTTCGCCGGCTGCGGCACCGATCTGTCTCTCCCGATGCACTACGCGCTGACAAAGGACAAGAACCGCAAGGAGAAGCCCTTTGACCGCATCATCTACTTCAGCGACAACGAATGTAACTCTTCCTTTAGCGGTCTTGAGAAAACCGTTCAAGGTATGGCAGACAAGTATCGCGCCCAATATAACCCCAACTTCTGGGTACACGGCGTTGACCTTCAGGGCTACGGCACGCAGCAGTTCTGCGGCAAGCAGTTCAATCTGATCGCAGGCCGGAGCGAATCCGTTCTTCCCTTCATCATGCTGGCGGAGAAAGGCATCGGCACGCTGGTGGATGTCATCGCAGCATATGAGTTATAATCCAATGCTTCCGAACCTTAAACGGAGTTCGGAAGTATTTTTTGTGTGCCGCCACATTTTCTTTACGCAGGCTCCCATGTTTGTCCTTCTTTGACTATTGACTTTCTTTGACCTTTGACATATAATAAAATCACACCAAGGGAAAACTAAGAAGGTTGATCCCGGACAAACAACATCGAACAGGAGGAATAAAATTATGATGAGCCTGCTTCCCTACTACACCAGCCGCAGCTATGCGCCCGACACTATGCTTCGATCCTTCTTCGACGATCCGTTCTTTTCCTCATTCTTCTTCGACAGAACGCCTGCTGTGAGCCGTTCTCCGCAGGAGATGCGCGGCATGATGCGCGTAGACGTGGAGGATACCGGCGAGAGCTATCTGCTGACCACCGACCTGCCCGGCGTGCGCAAGGAAGATCTGAAGATCTCCGTTGAAAACGGCGTGCTGACCATTTCCGCAGAATACAACACCGAGCGCAGCACCGAATCCAATCCCGAGCGCCGCTACCTCTATCAGGAGCGCCGCAGCGGCAGCATGAGCCGTTCGTTCTCGCTGGAAGGCGTGCAGGAGCAGGATATTCACGCCGAATACACCGACGGCGTGCTGCGCGTGACCCTGCCCAAGAAGATCGAACCGAAGGCAGAAGGCGCGAGAACCATCGAGATCCGCTAAATCCCCTTTGGGTTGACTCCTACAGACATAAGTCCCCCGGAACACAGATGACTTCAATTTATAGTCATCCGCGTTCCGGGGGACGATTTGCTTTCAAACGCTTTCTTATACCGTGACTGCGCGAATGCCTGCCGATAACAAACGTCACCCCCGACGACCATAAATAAAAGTCGTCGGGGGTGATTTTAGATACGCAGCAACTCATGCCCACAGGGGCATCCCTGCACACTTAGGTGAGGTTGAAGGCAACTTCGATATCGTGGACTTCTTCGGCGGAAATCATGACCAGCGGACCGATGTCCTTGGCAGCAATGATCGCCTTGGCGCTGTATTCCATGACCTCGAGGCAGTCGAATGCCTTGAGCAGGGTCGGACCGGTAACAATGACGCACTGGTTCTCGACGATGATCGCCGGGCACTTGGAGCAGAACATATCTGCGGTCTCTTCCACGTTGGTAGTGGAATAGCCGTAGCCTACGCGACCGACGTCACGCAGATTGATATAGCTCTCCGGAATGGTGCGAGAATCGAACTCGGCATCAGTGCAGGCAAACGCCATGATTGCCGGCGGATGTGCAATGATGATCGAGTTGATCTCCGGATGCTTGTCATAAATGCGCTGATGCAGAACCGCCGAACGGCTGGGCGTCTTGCCGGCTTCGCACATACCATTCTTGATGCGAACCAGATCCTGCGGCTCGATGTACTTACGGTCTACCCAATAGGGCGTGATGATGAAAGAACCGTCCGACATACGCTGGGAGAAGGTACCCTGCGTGCTGTTGAACAGGCGCTGGTCATAGGAACGGTGAATCAGTGCGCACATCTCGCGGCGTACTTCGCACTCCTCACTGCTGACCGCGCGGGAAACAAACTGATCCATAACCGGGATCGGCTTGTTGTTGTTAAAGCTGATCTGCTGGGCTTCGAGCGAACGGGGCGTGCCCAGCTTGTTGGCATCGATTTCCAAACGACCGCAGAAGTCGAGCGTTTCAAATGCCATGAACGCATGGAACAGATCCTGAGCACCGCATACGACGCCGTGATTTTCCATCAGCACGGTATTGTAGCCCTTGGCAAACTCTTCGGCAATGTAGTCACCCAGCTTCTGGCTGCCGGGAACCTCATACTTCGCCATGACGACTTCGCCGCATACGGAGGATACGCTGGGCATCAGGCGAATGTTGGGAATCTTGCGCGCCAGGCTGAATGCAACCAGCGTCGGGGGATGAGCGTGCAGAACCGCTTTCAGATCGGGACGCAGACGATAAATGGTCTGATGGAACGGCAGCTCAACGGACGGCTTGTGAATACCGATGATCTGTCCGTCGGGCGTGACGCGCATGATGTCCTTGCGGGTCAGATTGCCCTTATCAACACCGGAAGGAGTAATCCAAACATCGCCATTGCTGTCTTTAATGGACAGGTTGCCGCCGGAGGTCGTGGTCATGCCGTACTGATAGATACGATCCATAATCATAACCAACTGATCGGCAGGATGAAGCAGGTCAAAACGCATAAGTGAGTCCTCCCCTTTCACCTGATAAAATTTCGGTCACTAACAAGTGTATATTCTCCGTCGACCCTTAAACTTCCTGCATAAAACCCAATTTTGTATGCGCGAATTCTTCACATATACTTTCCTGTGGCTTTCATCAATCGTCATATTCCGCCATTCCTTCTGCCGAAAGCTCATTGTATCTCCACAACAGCCGCGTATTATTTTGCAGTGCCTGCCTCAATCATGTTCTTTGCGTGCTGCATGGCGCTTTCCATATCGCCGCTGCCGCCGATCATACGCGCCAGCTCGCGAATGCGTCCGTTCTCGTCAAGACGGGTAACATTGCTGACAGTGCGCTCACCCACCACCTGCTTTTCCACCAGAAAGTGCGCATTGCAAAGCGCCGTGATCTGCGGCAGATGGCTTACGGCAATCACCTGACGGCTGCGCCCGATCTTTGCGAGTTTTTCGCCCACCACCTGCGCCATGCGCCCGCTTACACCGGTGTCGATCTCGTCAAAGATCATGGTGCCCACCTGCTCGCGATCCGCCATGACCGCCTTGATGGCAAGCATCACGCGCGACAGTTCGCCGCCCGATGCGGTGGAACCAAGCGGTTTCAGCGGTTCGCCCGGATTGGGCGCGATCAAAAATTCGATCGAATCCGCCCCCTGCGGGCTGACCTTGTTTTTACTCATCTCCAGCGCGGCAAACAGCACCTTAAAGCGCACCTTGCCCATGCCCAGCTCAGTAAGCTGCTGCGCAACGCTCTGGGAAAACTGCGACGCAAGACTGCGGCGCGACGCAGTCAGCTCGCGGCACGCCTCGGTCAGTTTTTTATACACCTCGCTCAGACGCGCCTTCAGCTCGTCCATGCGCTCGTCGCCCTGCTCAAGGGCTGCAAGACGCGCTTCGGCGGCATCGCGAAAATCGATCACATCATCCAGCGTAGGACCGTACCTGCGCTTCATCTTTTCAAGAGTGTCCAGCCGTGCGCCGATCTTGTCAAACATCGCCGCGTCGAAATCCTGGCTCTCCGTCATATCCTGAAGCTCATATCCGACCTCCTGCGCCTGATAAAACATATCGTCCAGCTTCTGACCCATCTGGGCAAAGCGCTCATCCAGATCGGCGATGGCGCTCATCGCTGCTGCTGCCTTCCGAAGCGCATCCTGCACGCTCAGCGACCTTTCGCTTCCTGCATACACCAGCTGATATGCCTTTTCCACGCCGCTGGAAATCTTTTCAGCGTTTTCCATCAGGCGGAATTTCTTCTCTAATTTTTCATCCTCGCCACGCTTGAGCTTGAGTGCGCGCAACTCCTCCAACTGACGGGTCAGCACATCCATCGTAAGTGCGCGTTCCTTGAGTTGTGCGGCAAGTGCATCCGCCTCACTCTTGACGGCTGCATATTCGCCATAGAGAGCCTGCACGCACGCCATCTTTTCCCGGTGCGCATCGTCACCGAACGCGTCAAGTATCGCCATGTGGCGTGAAGCACTCATCAGATCCTGATGTTCATGCTGCCCGTGCACCTCCACCAACATTCCCGTTACCTGACGAAGCTGTGAAAGCGTTGCCACGCTGCCGCAGATGCGGCACAGGTTGCGCCCCGATGCGCTCAGCTCGCGAGTCACGGTCATATAGCCGTCCTCGGCTTCATAGCCCCAGCTTTCCAGAAGCGCGGCAATGCGTTCATTTTCGCGCACGTCAAAAACCGCCTGTACCGATGCTTTCGCCGCACCGCTGCGGATCAGATCACGGTCGGCGCGTCCGCCCAGTGCGAGGTTCATCGAGTCGATCACGATCGACTTGCCCGCGCCGGTCTCACCGGTCATTACATTCAGTCCATGCGAAAACTCCACCCGAAGCTTCTCGATCAAGGCGATGTTTCGGATGTTCAATTCCACCAGCATTTGTCAATCCTCATTTTCATTTACTATTGTATCTGAGCACCTTTATTTCGCGCCGTTTTCGTCCTCGGTGATTTCGCAATCCACGCGCACCATTGCGCGGAACCGGTTTGCCACACCGCCTACCTGTTCCTTTTTCCGAATCGCCACGAAAATGGTATTGTCGCCCGCCAGCGTACCGGCGATCTCATGCCATCCCAGCGAATCCACCACCTCTGCCGCCACCTGCGCGCTGGCGGTGAGCGTTTTGATAACGATCATATTCTCCGCCTCGATGATCGAAACCACCGATTCGGAAAATAGGCGCAGCATTCGCTCGCTGACCGCTTTTTCGGACACATCCGACGAGGCATACCGATAAACGCCGTCCTCCGAAAGCACTTTGACCAACCGTAGCTCCTTGATATCGCGCGAAATGGTCGCCTGTGTGACGCGCATTCCCCGCTGCATCAGTTCCTCGGCAAGTGCTTCCTGCGTTTCGATTTTCAACGTATCCACCAGCTGAAGGATCATGGCGTGCCGCCTGGTTTTCATATAGCTGTACCCCTCTTCACTACTCTCTCTGCTCTTTTCTCTCTTGACTGTTCTTTATAGCTATACACCTGTTTTGTTCACTTTTCAATCGCCCGTGCAAGGACAATGTCATCAGTTTAAGGATGGAATGTTCTTCAAAAGCCTCCCTCGCCGAGGGAGGCGGCACGGCGTTAGCCGTGACGGAAGGAGTCCGTTTTTCTCATCTCTCAATGAGTAACTCCACTGTTATCAAATGGATTACGAACTCCCTCAGTCGAGCAAGCTCGACAGCTCCCTCAAAGAGGGAGCCTTCCTCCCAATATTTATCCTTAAACTAATGACATCATCCTCTCAGCTGCCCTCCATAGCGTGCATCCCACCGCACTATCTGCCCCATGCGAGCAGCTTGGATTTCAGTCTTTCAAAGAATTCTTCTCCGTCCATGCGCACGAACTGCGCACTGCGCTGCGCTCTCTCTACCACGGCGCGCTCTCCTGCCTTGAGCGTGCCCGCGCAGCGTCCATCCAGCGAAAGCACCGCTTCACAGTCCTCCTGAAGCACCACCTTCACCGTTGAATCCGCCGGCACGATCACCGGCTTTGCGTGCGGCGTATGTGCGCACACCGGCGTGAGCAGCATCAGATCCACTCCGGGCGACACGATCGGACCGCCTGCCGACATCGAATACCCGGTGGAACCGGTCGGCGTGGCAACGATCAGCCCATCTCCGGCAAAATGCTGCGTGAGACGATCATTTACATATACCGCCAGCGTCAGTATTCTCGGCGAGGACGGAGCGCGGCTGACTGTCACTTCGTTAAGCGCAGACAAACTATACCCGCGCACCTCCAGCAACATCCGCTTCTCCAGTTTATAATCGCCTGCCGCCAGACGAGCAGCCGCCTGGTCGATCTCGAACGGCTCGATCTCTGTCAAAAAGCCCAAATGCCCTAAATTGATGCCCAGCATGGGCACATTCAGACGCAGCGCCTCCTCCAATCCCGAAAGAAGCGTACCGTCGCCGCCCAACGATATGAGCAGGTCGCTGCCCTCAAAGCCGCACTGCGCCTGCACGCACAGCATCCGACTCATTTGCTCATCCAGTCCGGCATCGATCCCATGACGATGCAGCGCACAGATCAGCCTTTCAGCCGCCTGCAGCGCCTCCGGTTTGTTCCGATTGCACCAGATGCCCGCCTTGCGCACCGCCATGAAATCGCCTCACATTCAATTACAAGTTTAGTATATCCTACCTTCACGCACAGCGTAAAGAGGAAGATTTGCAAATTCACAGTTTTGTCATACGATTGATAATTGCATTTCGAATCGATTGAGCATCCATTCCACATTCGCTCATCTGCTCATCGGTCATGCCGTATTCTATGAACCGGTCAGGTACGCCGATGCGCATCAACGGCACACTATAGCCGTGATCGCACAGCCATTCCGCCACAGCCGATCCGAATCCTCCGGCAAGTACGTTATCTTCGAGCGTTACCACCAGCTTATGCTCCTGCGCTGCCTTTTTAAGCAGTCCCTCATCCATGGGCTTTATGAACCGCGCATCGGTCACGCCGCAGGAAATGCCTGCGCCCATCAGCTCGATGCACGCTCTGAGCGCCACGCCCACCATGCGTCCCACCGCCAGGATCATGACGTCCTCGCCGCCGAGCAGTTCTTCCCACTCGCCCAGGCGGATATCCTGATCGGGTGTCATGCGCGCGCCCATATCCTCGCCGCCCTTGGGATAGCGGATCGCCATCGGCTGATCGAGGCGAATGCTCAAACGCAGCAGACTCTTTAGATCGCGCACATCTCTGGGAGATGCTACCACCATGTCGGGCATCTGGCGCAAAAAGCTCAGATCGAATACACCCTGATGGGTCGCACCGTCCTGTCCCACCAGACCGCTGCGGTCTATGAGCAGCGTCACTGGCAGCTTTTCAAGGCACACATCATGGATAAGCTGATCGTAGCTGCGCTGCAGGAACGTCGAATACACCGCCGCATAGGGTCTAAGTCCCGCCGCCGCCATACCTGCCGCCGTGGTGACAAGATGCTCCTCCGCGATGCCCACATCGTGAAAACGCTCAGGAAACTGCTCAGCAAATGCGCTCATCCCCGTGCCGGTGGGCATGGCTGCCGTCAGCACGCTTACGCGAATATCGCTCTGCGCCATCTCGATCAGCTCATTGGCAGCAATTTTGCCGTTTGCCGCTGCAATTTCCACATCAGACGGCTCATTATATGCCGGAGCAACGCCGTGATACTTGTCCGGATGAGCCTCTGCCTCCGCATAGCCGCGTCCCTTCTGGGTGACAACGTGCAGCAGCACCGGTTCTTGGGCCGCTTTCGCACGCTTGAGCACGCGGATCAGACGGCGGATATCGTGTCCGTCCAGCGGTCCGAGATACTGAAATCCCAACGCCTCAAAAAATCTGTCCTCCACCAGCAGCCGCTTCACCGCATCGCGCACATGAGTCAGTCCGCGCACGATGGGCTTGCCGATATACGGAATGCGCCCCAGCACGCTCTTGAGCATATCCTTGGTTTTTCCGTAGGCAAAGCTCTGGCGAAGATGGGTCAGATATCCCGAAAGAGCACCTACATTGGAAGATATGGACATTTCGTTGTCGTTGAGGATCACGATCATGGGCGTTTTGGTATGCCCCGCATCGTTGAGTGCCTCATAACACATACCGCAGGTCATCGCTCCGTCGCCCACCACTGCGACCACCGAATGATCGCCACCCATCAGATCTCTCGCGCGCGCCATGCCCAACGCTGCCGAAATGGCAGTGCCCGCGTGACCCGCAGAAAAAGCATCGTATTCGCTCTCCGCACTGCGCGTAAAGCCGGACATTCCACCGCGCTGCCTGAGCTTTTCAAACTCCTTTTGCCGTCCGGTCAGCAGCTTATGCACATAACTTTGATGTCCCACGTCGAATACGATGCGATCCTCCGGCGACGAAAACACATATTCCAACGCAATGGTCAGTTCCACCGCGCCCAGATTGGATGCCAGATGACCACCCTGACGCAGCACCGTCTCCACCAGTACGCTGCGTATTTCACCGGCAAGCTGCTCAAGCTGAGTTATGGAAAGCTCATGCAGATCCTCCGGCGACTTGATCCTGTCCAGAAGCATACCGTCACCTCTTACATACACAAAAGTGCGATCAAAACGCCCAGCAGCGCACCGATAATTACTTCAAACGGCGTATGTCCCAACAGCTCCTTGAGCTTTTCGCTGGTGGGCGCCTTGCCCACGGAGATCATATCCTGAACGATCTTATTGAGCACCGCCGCCTGACGACCGGCAGCGCGACGCACACCGGCAGCATCGGTCATAACGATAAACGCCAGAATGGTGCACATCGCAAATTCCACGCTGTAGAAACCGCGCGCGATGCCCACCGCAGTCGCCATGCTGGTCACGACCGAAGGGCAGGCTACATCGGCTCTCACACAACAGTAGAACTTTTGGACAAAGGTTACGAA
>CAZYQB010000041.1:0-2892 GCA_964649595.1 uncultured Oscillospiraceae bacterium
TGAAATATCCTCAACGCAATGAGGCGCACTTCTCTAAATGGCTTCCCCTCAAGGGGAAGCTGTCGGGCTTGCCCGACTGATGAGGTGTCCCCATTTCTATATGTTGTTATTTTGATAGAATCCGCCTCATTATGTCCCTGCAGACTCCCTCAAAATTCCTTTTCACCTCTATATTGGTATAACGCACAACCGTTAAACCGATCGATTTCAGGTACTCATCTCTAATTTAGTCATTTTCTTTGTTCTGCTCTTCGTAATGCTGTGCCCCATCAAGTTCAATAATCAGCTTCGCATCCGCACAATAAAAATCTATAATATAATTTTCTATTACCTTCTGCCGATTGACGGTCACAGACAGCTTTTTCAAGAAATCATACCACAGACTTTTTTCTTCCCTTGTCATATCTCTTCGCAATTTCTGCAAATTAGAGGTCAGATAGGGATTGCTGTGGCGGTTCATGATTTAAATACTTCGTTTCTATTCAAGAACTGCTCCCAAGGCTCACCGCATAGCGTCAATGAGAACACCTCATCCGTCTGCTTCGCAGCCACCTTCCCCTCAAGGGGAAGGCTTTTGGCTTTGCAATATTTAGGTGTCAGCACTCAATTCCAAACTCCGAACCCATGGAGCTGACCAGCACTTCGAGTTCGCTGTCGGTGATCGCGGTCACGCGACCTTCCGCATACTGCTGATCGACCCAATCCTTCAGACGCACGACCAGCGGATGATGCTTATCGAGCGCTTTATCGCCGGTCAGCTTGTAGTGCGCGTTGACCCAGATGGCAATGCCTGCAATGCCGGAGGTATTGCTTATCATAACCTTGGGCGGACGATTCAAGAGCTTTCCGGTATCGAAGATATTATATATCTCCTGATTCTTCAAAAGTCCGTCGGCGTGTACGCCTGCGCGGGTGACATTGAAGTCCTCGCCCACGAAGGGAGTACGCGGCGGAATGTTATAATGCAGCTCGTTGCGGTAGTAGTCGGCGATTTCGGTAATGACGCGGGTATCCATGCCGTCGAGCGTACCGCGAAGCTGTGCATACTCGATGACCATCGCTTCCAAAGGCGTATTGCCGGTGCGCTCGCCGATGCCGAGCAGGGAGCAGTTGATACCCGATGCGCCGTACAGCCATGCGGTAGTAGAGTTGGAAACGGCACGATAGAAATCGTTGTGACCATGCCACTCGATCAGCGCGGAGGGCATACGCGCATGGTGATGCAGACCGTAGATGATACCCGGAACCGATCGGGGCATTGCCGCGCCGGGAATCGATACGCCATATCCCATCGTGTCGCAGGCGCGAACCTTGATCGGCACGCCGGTCTCCTCCATCAGCTTGGAAAGCTCCAGTACAAACGGCACTACAAAGCCGTAAAAATCGGCACGGGTGATGTCCTCCAGATGGCAGCGCGGGCGAACGCCGGTCTCGAGGCACTCGCGCACCACATTGAGATAATGCTCGACCGCCTGACTGCGCGTCATCTTCATTTTATAGAAAATGTGATAGTCCGAACAGCTGACCAGAAGTCCGGTTTCCTTCAGACCGATCTCCTTGACCAATTCAAAGTCTTTTTTCGAAGCGCGAATCCAGCTGGTGATTTCAGGGAACTGATAGCCGCGCTCCATGCACTTGTAAACCGCTTCGCGGTCCTTCTTGCTGTAGAGAAAAAATTCACTCTGGCGAATAATGCCTTTAGGTCCACCAAGACGATGAATCATATCATACAGCGTTACGATCTGATCGACCGTATAGGGTTCTCTGGACTGCTGACCGTCGCGGAAGGTGGTGTCGGTGATCCAGATCTCCTCGGGCATATTCATGGGCACGACGCGGCGGTTGAACATGATCTTCGGAATTTCGTCGTATTTATACAGCTGACGATACAAATTGGGAGATTCCACATCGTTTAAAATATATTCGAACGTCGCCTGCTCCAACAAATTAGTACGCGGATTCAGTTTCAGTTCGGTAGCATTGATGTCATTTCTCTTCATGAAATATTTCCTCCGGAAACAAAGTTGCGGGATAATGCATAATTGTATACAATCGTCCCCTCTGCGTCAAGTATTCTTTACCTTTTTAACACAAAAAGCACATTCGTCCTTTGCAAGTATGCCTTCTTCGACAGAGCATCCGCCATTTATGCTCAAAATATGCAGTTTGTGATCCGCCGTGCTGCACTTTTTCAGCATATCTCGATATACTTCGGCTTGTTCATCGATAAAGTTGCAGTGTAAATCAACCAAAGGCGGCACAGGGATATTCCTCCTCTGCGCCGCCCATTTGTAAATATGCCGTTATGATTCATCCCATTTTCTGCTTCTTGCCACACTAATGCAGCGAAACTCGCCCCGGTTATCAGTCGGATCGCCATCCATATGCGGTCTGCACGCACAATAGAAATGATACAGCGCCCCACCATGAAAAACGATCCCCGGTTTGTGTGCATGGATCGAATCGATCTGAGCACGCCCGCCGATGGTAAGCACGGGGACGGGAAATTTTGTCCAACTGAGCAGATCCCTGCTGACTGCAATGCCGTCACACGCCGACAGGTTTCCGAATCCATAGTAAAACATGACCCATTGATTTTCTTTTGAATCATAAAATACCTGCGGATCGGCAGCAAATGTGCTGTCCCACGCGCCTTCGCTCACCGGAACCACCGGGTGGTCAAACAATCTTTTCCAGTGGAGCAGATCATCGGATACCGCCGCGCCGATCTGCTCCTTCCAGCCTCGCTCGTCCTTGTCCTTGGCATTGTAAAACATATAGAATTTTCCGTTATGGAACACCAGATCGGTCTTGTATAAACCGCCTCTCTCCCACGCCGCGCCGTCCTTCCACGAAAATACCGGCTCATCCATGCAATGCCAGTCCAGCAGC
>CAZYQB010000041.1:2902-11658 GCA_964649595.1 uncultured Oscillospiraceae bacterium
TCCTGCGTCCATGCTAAGCCCACCTGCGCAGAGCCTACTTCATAGCCCTCGCCGGGATAAGCATGATACATCAGCCAGTATCTATCCTGCCACTTCAAAAGTCTGTTGCCGCCGTAGATATCCTTGTCCATCAGCACAGTAGTGCCTGCCATACCCACGCTGTCCCACCCTCGGTCGGATCCGCGTCTGAGGATCACGTCCTTGTGCGTCCAATTCACAAGATCATCCGACTCGGCAAGCGCCGTCTGATAACCTATGCCGTCAAAGCCGATATACAGCATCATGAACCTGCCCCGATGCGAAAACACCATCGGGCAATCTACTGCCTGTTCATCAAAGCTGCCTGTTCTGCCTGAACCGTTCAAGACGGCTCTGCCCAGCTTATAAGGTGTAATCAAATGCTCGACATTCATGTGCTGTACTCCTTTTTATCTTTTATGTGCCTTGTGCGCCTCGGCAACTACCTTTGCGATCAGCTCATCGCTCGGCACCTCGCCTTCGCCCGGCATGAGATCGGCAAGGAACTCAATATTTCCCTCCGGACCCGTAATGGGCGAAAAATCGATAGCTCTGGTGTGCCAACCCAGCGTGGGTACAAACTGCACGATGGAACGAATGACGTCCTCGTGTACCTTCGGATCACTGACCACGCCCTTCTTGCCGACGCGCTCGCGTCCTGCTTCAAACTGAGGCTTGATGAGCGTAATGAAGCGTCCGCTTTCGCCCAGCACCTGCATGGCGGCAGGCAGTATGAGCTTGATGGAGATGAACGATACATCCATAACCGCCAGCGTCGGACGCGTTTCAAACATATCCGCCGTAATGGCGCGCGCGTTGGTGCGCTCCATGACCGTGACCCGTTCGTCATTTCGGATACTCCACGCCAGCTGACCGAAGCCCACATCGATGGAATATACATGGGCAGCGCCATTTCTCAGCAGCACATCGGTAAAACCGCCGGTGGATGCGCCCAAATCCATTGCCGTCACGCCCGTCGGGTCGCATTCAAAAACCTTGAGCGCCTTTTCCAGCTTCAAGCCGCCTCTGGACACATACGGATGTGCCGCGCCGCGCACGATCAGCTCATCCTCCGGCTTGACCGGCTCGGAAGGCTTGGTCACCTTTACCTCTCGGATATACACCAGACCTGCCATGATGAGCGCCTGCGCCTTTTCGCGGCTCTCCGCTAATCCTCTATCCACCAGTGCTACATCGCAGCGCACTTTCTTTCCCTTTGCTTTTTCCACTTTTCCACTCCGTTCTCTTGATCGCTTCGGTTTATATTTCGTTTATCTGCCCTGTCTGCGCTCCCATCTTCTCAGGCGCAGCTTTTCCTCTTGCCCCTGATCGCTCGGCTCATAATAGGGCATTGCGCACGCCTCGACGGGCGCATACTGCTGATGCACATAATGCCCGGGATAATCATGAGGATATTTATAGCCTGCACCGGAGCCGATCTTCTCCGATCCCATATAATGCGTATCCCTCAGATGCACCGGCACCGGCTGAAAGCCTCCCTTCTCGGCATCCGCCATCGCCCGGTCGATCGCCATGACCACGCTGTTGGATTTGGGACTTTCGCATACCGCAATGATCGCCTGCGCCAGAGAAAGCCGTGCTTCCGGCATACCGACCATCTCCAACGCCTGCGCCGCGGCGACCGCCTGCAGCATGGCAGTCGGATTGGCAAGCCCCACATCCTCGCTGGCGTGTGCGATCACTCTGCGCGCGATAATGCGCGGATCTACGCCCGCATAGTTAAGCCGCGCAAACCATGCCAGCGCCGCATCGCTGTCGGAACCTCGCATAGACTTGCAGAACGCGCTGAGCATATCGTAATACATCGATTCATCGCACCGGAGCACACGCTTTTGGATAGATTCCTCCGCCACCTCGCGCGTGACGCATACTTCGCCGTCGGCATTCACCGGTGTAGTCAGCACCGCAAGTTCCAACGCGTTGAGTGCCGATCTTACATCGCCGCCTGCCACCTGTGCAATGTGATGCAGCGCATCCTCTTCAATTTTTACATTTTGCCGCCCGTAGCCGCGCTCCTCATCCGATACGGCTCGAAGGATCGCCTTTTCCACATCCTGCTGCGTGAGCGATTCAAACTGAAACAGTCGGCATCGGCTTACGATTGCCGGGGTCATGGCAATCATCGGATTTTCAGTGGTCGAGCCAATGAAGCGCACCGTACCCTGCTCGATTGCCGGCAGTATGGAGTCCGACTGAGATTTTGACCACCGATGGCACTCGTCCAGCAGCAGATATGTCGGCTGACCATACAGCTTCAGCCTCGATTCAGCCTGTTTCAGAGCCTCTCTGACATCGCCTACGCCGCTGGTAACGGCGTTCATCTTTATAAACGCTGCCTGCGTGCTGTGCGCAATGATCGAAGCAAGCGTGGTCTTGCCGGTGCCGGGCGGTCCGAAGAAAATCGAGCTGGTCAGCCTGTCTGCCTCGATGGCACGTCTGAGCAGCCTGCCCTTGCCCACGATCTTCTCCTGTCCGATAAATTCATCCAGCGTCCTCGGGCGCATACGATCCGCCAGCGGAGCCGCCGCACGCGCGCCTGGGGAAAACATATCCTCGTGCGGCAGCTGCGTGTCGAATCCTATCTGTGAAAACATATCACTCATTTTCCGTATGCACCTTCCTTTTACCACAGTGTCATCATGTTGATGGCGCCTTTTGAACCCGATTTTGTCTGATGTCAATGCTTACATTGATGACATTACTTTTTATCCGCCGCCGTACGGCGCTGCCGACAGAAAAATCACTTTTCATATAGTATACCGCACTTTTGTGAAAAAGGATAGCACTTCTTCGCTTTTATATACACACCCCCCCGCTTCGGCTCTCTCTCGGAATTTCCTGTCGAATTCCTCTTGACGGAATCTGTTTTAGGGCGCATAATATTGTCGATAACACTAATTTACTCTGGAGGGCTTGTATGAGCGATATCACAAATACCCCCAGTTCTCAGCAGGTCGCACAGGTCGCGCGCCTTGCCGCACGGCTGATCCTCGAATGCGGCGGCGAAACTTACCGCGCAGAGGACACCGCCTTCCGCATCGCCCGCACCTTCGGCTTTGAGGCAGACATCATCGCATTTCCCACCGGGCTTACCATGACCATCCGAAAGGACGATCACGTCATCAGCGTCATCGCCCGCGTGGAGCGCAACGACACCAATATGACAAAACTCGATCAGGTCAACACGGTCTCTCGCGCACTATGCAGCGGTAAAATCACGCTGGAAGAAGCCATGCGCCAATTGGAGCAAATACAGCAGCAAAAAGGACTCACCCATGCAAAGAGCGTACTGTATGCCGGCTTTTCGGCAGCGATGTTCGCGCTGATGTTCGGTGGCGGCTGGTTTGAGTTTTTGGCATCCGGCGCTTGCGGCGCAATGATCCAGCTGGTGCTGTGTTATTCGCCCGATCAGGCAGGTATGCCCGTCAGCAGCCTGATCGGCGGTTTTCTTGCAGCGCTGCTTGCGCTCACCATCAATTCACTGTGCGGACCGGGTGATGTCAGCATGACCATCGTTTCCACCCTCATGCCCTTCCTGCCCGGGCTGGCACTGACCAATGCGATCCGCGACTCCATGCGCGGCGACCTGCTCTCCGGCGGCGCACGCCTTGGACAGGCTCTCACGCGCGCAGTCGTACTGGCAGGCGGCGCCGGTGCGGCAGTATGGCTCTATATGCTCTTGGGAGGTGCAGGAATGTGAATTATATCTCCGGTATTCTGGGCAGCTTCGGCGCCTCGCTGTTTTTCGCGCTGCTGTTTCATGTTCCTCGGCGTACGCTCATCAGCTCCTCTTCCATCGGCGCAGTTTCCTATCTGGTGTATATGCTGTTTGTCGATTTCGTGGGAACGGCAGTAGGCGGCGCATTTGCAGCATCGGTGTGCATTGCGGCGCTGAGCGAGCTTGCCGCCCGCGTGCAGCACGCGCCTGCCATCATATTCACCTCGGTTGCAGTCATTCCGCTGGTTCCCGGAGGCGCGCTGTATGAGACCATGTTCCACATCATTCAGGGCGACTACATCGAGGCAGTCAGCCGCGGCGTCGATACCATACTCACCGCAGGCTGTATCGCGCTTGCCATCGCACTGGTCACCTCCTTCAGCCGTTCCATTCATCCGCCCAAGCGTCATCACAAGCCCCACAGCAATGAATCAAAGGCATCCTGACCGCATTATAAAAGGCTCCCCCAAAAAAACAGGAGCCATCTTTCAAATAGGATGACCACCCGTCAAAAAATCCGCTGCACCTTTTTATGCAGCGGATTTTTTGATCTTAATGTTTTTTTTGCAATTTAGTTATTGTCACCGCGGCGTTCCTTGCGAGTGCTTTTATAGCTGCGCTCCTTGCGGTCATTTCTGTCTCGCTTGTCATTGCGGTCACGGCGGTCAAAGCGGTCATTGCGCTCTGCGCGGCGGCTGACGAAGCCGCCCTTTTCTCCCTTTCGCTGCACATAACTGCTCAGGCTTTCCTGACGGCGCGATGCGCTCTGACCATAGGAACCGGCGCGGCGCGGCAGCTCCGTGCGTACAGGGCGAATCGGCTCCGGGGGATTGAGATCAATGGAAGCATCGGTGCGGGCACCGGTGGAGCGAATCAGCATCTCCAACATCGCGGCAATGGCGCGCTCGTTATCGTTTTGGGTCATAAACTGACGGGCGGTCTCCAACAGACTCTCATCGATCTCCTCGGCACAGCGAGCCGCAATGTCCTTCATCACGCGCTCGCGCTGAGCCTTCTGTACCTCGGCAGCCTCGGGCGCTCTCTGGCAGAGTATTCTTGCGCCGGTGATCTTGCGGTAATCCCACATACGCGCCACTTCGCGTCCCACCACGAAGGTATATGCTTTGCCTTCCTTGCCGGCTCTGCCCGTGCGTCCGATCCGATGCACATAATACTCCACATCCTGCGGTATATCGTAGTTGAATACCGCTTCGATGTTGTCAACGTCGATGCCTCGTGCGGCAACATCGGTGGCAACCAGCACATTGATAAGACCGTTTCTGAATCGAGCCATGATGGCATCGCGCTCGATCTGGCGCATATCGCCGTGCAGTCCGGCAACCGAGAATCCACGCTGCTGAAGATCGGTGACCACCGTTTCAACGCCCAGTTTGGTATTGCAGAACACCAGCGCCAGCTTGATATCGGAGAGGATCAGCAAGCGGCTGAGCAGCTCTCCCTTATGGAAGGAACGAACGGAAATATAGCTCTGCTCAATGCGCTCAACGGTCAGTTCTTTATTTTCAATCTTTACATGAACCGGCTCCTTGAGATACTGGCTCGCCAGCATATAGATCGGGCGCGGCATGGTAGCGGAAAACAACGCAGTCTGACGGGTTTCGGGCGTGGCGGCAAGAATGGTTTCGATATCCTCTCTAAAACCCATATCCAGCATTTCATCGGCTTCATCGAGCACCACCAGCTTGATGCCGGAGATATCCAGCGTGCCGCGATTCATATGATCCATCACTCGACCGGGCGTGCCGACGACCACCTGCGTGCCCATCGACAGCGCGCGAAGCTGACGCTCGATGGGCTGACCGCCGTATACTGGCGTTACGCGAATACCCGGGCGATGACGCGCGAGTTTCATGATCTCGCCTGCAGTCTGCAGTGCCAGTTCACGGGTCGGACACAGCACGATCGCCTGAACGCTCTTATCCTCGGCATTAAGCCTCTCCACCAGTGGGATGCCGAATGCGGCAGTCTTTCCGGTTCCGGTCTGTGCCTGACCGATAATGTCCTTTCCCTCCAGCATGGGAGGGATGGCGGCTTCCTGAATGGGGGTAGCCGACTCAAAGCCCATGTCTTCGATGGCAAGTGCCACCTCGGGCGACAGCCCGAACATACTCTTCATCAGTTCCATGCAGATTTCCTTTCCGCGTGCATATTTTCTGAAAGCACCATATTTACCCGAAAAAAGCAGGCTGCCAATTGGGCGCAGCCTGCACAACTCCGGTACGGATGCTCTTTGTCGGAAACGCTGGACCTTCTCTCTGCGCGCGAACCTCGTAAAGTAAGCCTGCAAATCTGTGCGCCGGTTCAGCAATTCCTGCCTATGGTATTCATTATATCATCTAATCATTTGCACAAAACAGCAATTCGCAGTTAATTTCCCAAGAAAATACCCTGCATATACGCCAAAAAGGTAATAAAATCCTCCGCCCGATTATCTTTCCCTTAATTATATTCAATTTACCAGGTCCCTTTGCACATTTCCGGACACGCTTCACGCCCATATTTATCTGCTCCCGTTTGGGCTTAATTTACTGAAAGTGCATTTTACGGAAATGCACTTTCAGCCGCCGTACAGGAGAAGTCCTTTTCGGCGGCTGAAAGCCTTAAAGTATTCTATCTATCAATCGGTAAATCCAAGCAGGTCGTCGGTGAGCTTTGCAGTCAGATGCAGCAGCGTCACCTTGGGCTGATTATTGAATCTGAAATCCGGCAAATAGATCTGGTCGGTTACGCCCAGTCCGGCGCTGACATACATATTCACGCTGCCCAGCATTCTGAGACCTTCTACCTCATCCTGCGACGGGAACCATCCGTGACGAAGTGCCTCTACCGCCGGAATATACACCGCGCCGATCAGCGGCAGCTTCCATACGCCGCCGCAGTAATGCCCGGCAACCATCAGATCTACCGTGGGCAAATAGCCGTCGCTGCCGTCGGATACGCGCGGCGCGCTGTAAGGCGGGATGTGCGCCATAGAAATGTGCAGATCGTCGGTTTCCATCTCCAGAATACGTTCCTGCAGTTCTGTCATATTCTGCTGAAAATAGGAGCTGAACGGCAGCCGTGCATAGCCGCTGGCCATACCTGCAAGCACATCGTTGGTTTCCTGATACACCTGTTTATTGAGCGCAGAGAGCGTTGAGGAAGAATCCACATTGAGCATACTTTCCGGCGTGATCCAGATCACCGCATCATCCACCGTAAGACTTTCGGGAGAATCCAGATAGATCGCTCCGCGTTCTATCGCGCCCAATATCCAGTCCTCCAGCACAAATTCTTCCAGCATACCCTCCACCACATTGGGTTCATCCCTTAGCGGGCCGGGATCGGAGTCGCCTGCGATAAAATAGATGGGCTTACTGCTGCTCAGACCATCCAGAAAGTCATAAAAGGGCTGCGGATCGCCGTCTTTGCCAACCATGTCGCCGGTAATGAGCATCAGATCGTAATCCTCCGCATTGACGGCTCGAAGCAGCGTTGCCTGCTGCGTACCGAACTCTCGCCCATGCAAGTCGGAGATCAGGCAGATGGTATAGCCTTCCAGATCGCTATTGAGCCCTGCAATGGACACATCCACATTCTCCACCGCAATGCTGGTGTTGTTGAAAAAGGTCAGCAGCACCGCCATGAGCAGCACAGAGCCGATGATGAAGCTTGAAAAGCCCATCTTTTTGACCCACATGAATTTTTCACTGAGCGTTCCGATCAGCACATCGCCCTTGGGCGCCGTGATATTTGCCTCACCTGCAACAAAGCGGTCAAACCATGACATACCGCCCTTGACATATTTCTTTATGCTTATGCTGCCCGCGCGAATGCCATGTCCTATGCGTATAAAGGTCTGTCCCGCTTTCGCCTTCTTCTTGCCCTTCTTCGATTTTGATGATGTACTCTTTCCGCTTTTTTTCTTGGCAGCCGACTTTTGCGGATCAAACTTTTTGCTTTCCGATTGCCGCGGATCAACCTTCTTTGTCGTGCTTTTTGCAGAACTCTTTTCGGAAGCCTTTCCGTTGCCCTGCTGATTCTCATCGCCTTCCTGCTGCAATACCACCTGCGCCATTTCGCGCGCTGCTGCCGCTGCAGTCTTGGGCTTCTGTCCGGTAGTCTGCTTAGGCTTTGTCGTCGGCTTCGCTGCCTCTTCGGCAGGCTTCACAGTCTTTTGAATCGCCCGGTCCACCTTTTTGACCGAGGTTGTCCCTGTCATGCCCCCGGCGATGACCGGCTTGCCGTGATGTATGCCCAGATCGTCCTCACCAAACGTGCGCATGGGCTTTTTCTGCCCGTCCGTTTTCTTTGCTTCTTCCTGATTCATGATCCGTCCTCATATTCCTTTCGATATCTGTATTGCATTTTTCTCGGAGTATGCCCGACGGCATATATTTGATATTATAAATCAAAACATCTTTAAACACAAGGTAGCTTTTGGGACGAGTATGTGATATAATAGATTCAAACATATGTTCACTCTATATTTCATCGAAAGGATTCCTCATAAAATGGCAAAACAGAAAACTGTTTATGTATGCTCGCAGTGCGGCTATGAAACCGCGCGCTGGCTGGGAAAATGTCCCGAATGTTCCAGCTGGAATACCCTCAATGAACAGCAGTCCACTTTCTCCGCCGCACCCGTCGTGGCGGAAAAGAAGCTCAAGCGCGCGCCCGGACTGGGCAATGAGCCGATGCGCGTAGACGAGATCCCCGATGAAGCAATGCAGCGCCGATCCACCGGCATTGAGGAGCTGGACCGCGTACTGGGCGGCGGCGTGGTGGAAGGCTCGCTGATACTGGTCGGCGGCGATCCGGGCATCGGCAAATCGACTCTGCTTACGCAGGTTTCCGCCTATTTCGCCGAGCAGGGCAACCGCGTATTGTATGTATCGGGCGAGGAATCGGCGCGACAGATCAAGATGCGCGCCAACCGTTTGGGCGCAAAGTCGAGCGAGCTGTTCATACTCTCCGAAAACGACATGACCATCGTGGA
>CAZYQB010000042.1:0-11504 GCA_964649595.1 uncultured Oscillospiraceae bacterium
GAAAGAAGTCTACGCTTTGCCCCAGTCTGGAGAGCGATTCACGGGTGATGGGCATAATGCCGCGTGCTTTTTCGAGCATCTTGTACATATAGCTCAGTACGCTGTCCATATGATGCTCGTGCGTAAATCGGCTGCATTCCGCCCAGAAATCATCAGGGGCGATGTTGAGTCCGGGCAGGAATCCGTATTCCTGCATATTAGCGGGGGAGAGCGTTTTGTCGAAATCGTAGATCAGACAGGCGACGGGGCGTTTCTTCATACGGATCCCTCCTTGGATCAATGTTGGGATATATTAAAATATGGGATGTCTGTACAAGACAGACATCCCAACGGCGTGACAAATCAGCCCTCTTCGACGGGGTTGGAGGGTACGGAATTTGCGCTCGGCGCGTCATCTGCGTACAGAGCAGTCTGAGTTTCCTGATCGGCAATACCGGTGGCATTCAGACCGGCAGCGCGTTGGAATGCTTTGACAGCGGTTTCAGTGCCGGTGCCGAAGTCGCCGTCGGCATACTTGCCTTGCTCGTCTCCTTCAAGGAAGCCCAGCGTATACAGGCGGATCTGGAGTTTTTTGACCTCTACACTGTCTCTCATGCCGTTGGTCAGTGTTTCATACTGCACTGCGGGGGGCGTGGGACTGGGAGAAGGCGAGGGCGATACCACTTGTTCCAGATCGGTCACGATCACCGTCAGCTCGCTCGGCATGGTCGCCTTGGAGAGCTTGTCGATGGCGTTGCTGATCGCCTGCCATCTCAGCTCGGAGGCGGAGGCATTTTCTGCAGTGGTGCCGTTCTTTTCGTTCTCGGCATCTGCCTTGATGGCATCCTCGATGGCATTCTGAATGTTGGTCAGCGTGATGACAAACAGAGAGTCATTTGCCAGCGGTTCCGTGGGCAGCAGCGCATTGAATGCCTGCATATCTTCGGCAAACGACGTGTTGGCGAAGGAAGCATTTGTGATATATACGCTCTGCATTTCGCTGCGGTACTGTTCGTCGGCGTTATTCTTGAGCATTTCAATGCCCTTCTGATAGGTGTTATAGGTGACATCTACGATCTTGGAACGCTGCTCAGTGATGAAATTCAGCCATACCACACCGCTGATGATAACAGCAACGATCAGCACTGCGGCTGCCGCAATGGTTATGGCGCGGCTTCTGATGAACTCTTTGATATTGGCATTGAGATTGAGGCGATCCAGAATGGCACTCAGATCAAAATTGAATGCAGGTGCGCTCTGCTCGCCATCCTCAAAGGCGGCATATTCATCGGTTCCTTCGACGGCGGTATCGTAATCGGCATCGGCATAGTCGGCATCGGCCTGAGCATCGTAGTCAGCATCGGCATAGTCGGCATCAGCCTGAGCATCGTAGTCAGCATCGGCATAGTTGGCATCAGCCTGAGCATCGTAGTCAGCATCGGCATAGTCGGCATCAGCCTGAGCATCGTAGTCAGCATCGGCATAGTCGGCATCGACCTGAGCATCGTAATCAGCATCGGCATAGTCGGCATCGACCTGAGCATCGTAATCAGCATCGGCGTAGTCGGCATCAGCCTGAGCATCGTAATAGGTATCCTGCTCATATTCGACCTGAACGTCTTCAACCGATTCCTGTGCAGCGGGAGCATTCTTCTTGCCGAATATGCCGAAGGAAGGCGTGAACTTTTTGGTCAGGTTCATTAGCGGAGCCATGCGCAGTGCATTGTTGGCGCGGCGCTCCTCGTCCAGGCGCTGTCTTTCCATGTGCGCCAGAACAGCATCGCTGATGACGGCATCCGCAAGATCATCGGGCAGAGGAGAATCCTCGACAACATCCTCGACAACATCCTCGACATTTTCGGTGTCTTGCTCGTATTGGGCTGCTTCGTATTCAGATTCTTCGTATTCAGATTCTTCGGGTCCCTCAGATTTTTCATATTCAGCCGCTTTGCCTTCAGCGTAATAATCATCAAAATCCGCTTCGTCGTTTTGATAAGGAACCTGCTCATCGGCAGGAGTATATTCTTCGCCGTTTTCGGACGGCTCAAAATCAGCGGCATCGTCGAATTCGGCGGCAGCTTCGTTTTCTGCTCGATACTGTGCTTCTTGCTGAGCGATGCGCTCTTCTTCGGCCCGGCGGGCATCCTCCTCCGCCTGCAGACGTGCTTCTTCCTCGGCTTCCTGTTCAGCTCTTTCCGCTTCGATGAGGGTCAGATCATCTTCCTCACGCAGCAGGGGACGATAAGAGGTATTGGAATAAATGTCGTCGGCGGGCTGATCTTCAAAGTAATCGGTGCGTGTATACGCAACCTTGCCTCCTACCGGCGCATCATTCAGTTTGGAAGCAGGGATACGCACCTGCGCGGAGGTATATGTATTGCCATAAAAGCGCTCCTTGCCGTAGGATGCGCCGCAATGCCGGCAAGAAGATTCTTCCGGCAGGATGGATTTACCGCAATTGCTGCAAAACATATCATTTCCTCCTTGAGGGTGGTACATAGCTTATAAACCTTAATGGGAAATACACCTTTCACATTGTAGCTGTTTCAAGTAAATTCGTCAAGTATAATTGTTCGCTGCAGATTTGAGTTTACGTTATTCCATTGTGCCCACGCACTTTGCACAGGGCTGCAGACCTTCGTTGAGCGCATCGCGCAGGGTGAGTGCGCGGTTATTCTGCTGCAGATCACAGATCTCGTAGAGATGATAGCTGGAGGCGTTGTTGGTCACGGCAAATACGATGCTGTCCTCGGTCAACTCACCACTGTTTTGGATCAGCGGCTCGGAGTAGGAATTAGATGGCGTGACGGCATCCGGCTGCGCAGGGATCGCCTCATCCGTCTGCGTGACAGAGGTATTATCGGTCTGCGCCGTGCCGTAGCCTGCGGTCTGCGGCAGTGCGGGGGTAGGACGGATGGTACTGACCTCTTCTGCCGGACGCATCAGCAGGAAGAAGATCAGCGTCATCGAAATGAAGCCTGCGCCCGAGAGGATGAGCCGCAGAGGGAAGGTCATGCGGCGCGAGCGCCATGCGCACAATATGCCAAGAGGCGGCAGCAGCACGCAGAGAATGAGAAATATCAGTGCGGGCTTTTTTGCCTCATCTTCGGGCATGAAATAGGGTTTTTTCATATAGGCTGACTGCATGGGCGCATTTCGGCGCGGAGTGTTGGAATACATGAAAATTCTCCTTTAAAACGCATATGCGGCAGAAATACAAAATTCTATGATTTGTCCATTATACCACGCAAAAGGCGTTTTGTCACCCTGTCAAGCCAAAAGAGCCACGGAAAGACTGATTTTTGGACAATTGTTTCCAGAATGTCATAATCTGTTCGCATCATGTTCAAAAGATAGAGGTATACTTTATTTCGTCAAGGCGGTACGAATGTCCCCCCTCTTACCCCTCACTCCGTCTCCGTTTGTGCCGCCAGCCGACCGAAAGCCGCGTTCTAGCGCGGCTTTTTGATGTTTTTGGAGAGCAAGGCTCTCTTGATTTAACGCAAACTTGCGTACAGAAACGATCAAAACAGGGTACAATAAATCGATATGAAATTTTTGTGCGGAAAGGGCGGAATCGCTGTGATTTGAGATGCACCTGCTCAACCGTTCCATATGATACGATCAATACGACACAGGCTTTTTGCCGAATGGAGGATATAAATTATGGCACATCCCGAACTGAGAAAAGAGGTAGAGCGTCGCCGCACCTTTGCCATCATTTCGCATCCCGACGCAGGTAAGACCACCCTGACCGAAAAGCTGCTGCTCTATGGTGGAGCCATCCGCGAGGCAGGCTCGGTCAAGGCGAGAAAGACCGCACGCCATGCTACCTCCGACTGGATGGAGATCGAAAAGCAGCGCGGTATTTCCGTTACTTCCTCCGCGATGCAGTTTGACTTTAACGGCTATCGCATCAACATTCTGGATACCCCCGGTCATCAGGACTTCTCTGAGGACACCTATCGCACGCTGGTTGCAGCCGACAGTGCGGTCATGCTGATCGACTGCGCGAAGGGCGTTGAGGAGCAGACCATAAAGCTGTTTAAGGTCTGCCGTCTGCGCTCCATTCCGATCTTCACCTTTGTCAACAAGCTCGACCGCGCCGGTAAGGATCCCTTCGAGCTGATGGAAGAGCTGGAAAACGTGCTGGGCATCCGTTCCTGTCCGGTCAACTGGCCCATCGGTGTACATGGCGACTTCAAGGGCGTGTATCACCGCGATACGCAGTGCGTAGAGCTGTATCAGGGCGGCAACCACGGTCAGACACAGGTTCAGGTGCGTACCATTCATCTGGAAGATCCCGAACTGCCTGAGGTGATCGGTCAGAGCTACTATGACAAGCTGATGGAGGATATCGAGCTGCTGGACGTTGCAGGCGACGAATTTGATCTGGATAAGATCCTTGCCGGTCAGCTCACGCCCATGTTCTTCGGCAGTGCATTCAACAACTTCGGCGTAGAGCCGTTCCTCGGACGTTTCCTGCAATACACCAAGCACCCGACCGCGCGCGTTGCCGATAAGGGCGAGATCGCCCCGACCGAGGACAAGTTCACCGGTTTTATCTTTAAGATTCAGGCGAACATGAACCCGGCGCACCGTGACCGTCTGGCCTTCATGCGCATCTGCTCGGGCGTGTTTGAAAAGGGCATGAGTGTCTGGCATTCCTCCTCCAACAGCCGCGTCAAGCTGGCTCAGCCGCAGCAGTTCATGGCGCAGGATCACGAGAGCGTGGAAGTAGCCTATGCAGGCGACATCATCGGCTTGTTTGATCCGGGCATTTTCCGTCTGGGCGATACGCTCTGCACCGGTGAGCCGGTGCGCTATGCGGGCATTCCGCTGTTTGCACCCGAATTCTTCTGCCGCGTCAGCCCCGAGGACAGCATGAAGCGCAAGCAGTTTTTAAAGGGCATCAATCAGCTCTCTCAGGAAGGCGCCATTCAGACCTTCAAGCGCCCGAACATCGGTCGCGAAGAAATGATTGCCGGCGTCGTCGGCATTCTGCAGATGGACGTTCTGGAATATCGTCTCAAGAGTGAATACGGCGTAAACATCGTGCGCGAATCGCTGCCTTTCCGCTATGTTCGCTGGATCGAGGAAACTCCCCGTCCCGTGGATCGTCTGCGCCTGACGAGTACCACTGCGCCTGCTATTGACCGCAGCGGACGCGCCGTGCTGCTGTTTGAAAACGAGTGGAGCATCCGCCTTGCGCTGGAAAACAACGAAGGCTTGAAGCTTGCCGAAACCGCCGACCGCACGGAAGCGGACGTGATGGAGTAAGGGTGTAATTCGTGCGGGCACGAATTACAGTGATGCGCACCTGCGGTGCATGATGTGTTCACCTGCGGTGAACGATTTGGTTTGCTGCGCCTGTGAATGAATATATTGAAATGTAAGAACTCCGCACGGTATGCTGACCGATTTTGATTGGTTACTGCCGTGCGGAGTTCTTTGTATGCGGTTTTATAGAGGATTGGTCAGTGCTTGGCACATCAGTCGCGTTCCGGCGGTGAATCCGCGCTCAAAGCTTTCGTCCATCCATGCGCTGAGGAGTGTTAATACATGATTTTCGATATCGAGCCGCATTTCCTGAGGCATGGTGCCGAGCCATTGACGAAATTCATTTTCTGCTTTTTCGCGGTATGCTGCTGCGCTTTTTTCTGCATATTCTAATGTTGGGAATTCTCTGCCCTGTCCCTGTAGACATAGTGCAGTAAAACGAAGTTCATTCATAATTTCACTCCTAAAATAGGCTTCCCCTTGAGGCGCGACGCGTTAAAAAATATGCCTGTGGCATATTTTTAGCCAAAGCGGGAAGCGACCGGGAGAAGCTGGCTGCGAAGCAGACTGATGAGGTGTCCTCATGGCAATGAGCTATTCTTGAATAGAGTATTATCCGTTGAACTTTCTCTCTTTCGGTCTTATTATATACACTTATTAAGTTTCGGTCAATTCATAAAAATATACAATGTTTAAGTGTATCGGTTGTGAAAGCTGCACTTGTTGTGTGATTTTTCAGATGCTATAATCGCATAGAGGAGAGATGCGAGTGAAAAACAACAAGAACAGCAAATCACGGATTCAAGCCAATAACCGCTACAACGCAAAGGCATATGACAGAATCAACATTGCCGTTCCCAAAGGTAGAAAAGCCACGGTAGAGGCTGTTGCTGCGCAAAATGGTGAATCGATTAATGCTTTAATAAACAGGCTTTTGCAAAATGAAACTGGACTTACACAGGAAGAATGGAAAAATGTGAAATCAGAAGAAGCTGACAAAGAAGAAAAATCCGAGTAGAGAACAAGCCTCTGCTCGGATTTTTTGTATAGGATAGGGAATCTGCTGAAATAACGGCAAATCCGGTTTAAGGTCTATCTGAAAAACGGGACTGCTGCTTTCTACTTCGTTTATTCGTCGTATTCCCATCCTTCGGTCATTATAACGGGAATGATATTGCCGTTGTCGTCAAGATCCATCCGATCGATGCAGAGGAATCTGGCGTTGCCGGCCTTCATGCCGAACTTGTGACGATGGTAAACCATTAAGTATTGATCTTTTTCGGACAGGTAGAAAAAACCATTGTGTCCGGGACCGTTTGCAATGGCAGAATCGCCGGTGGATAGAATGGTAGACGCATTTTCAAACGGACCGCAAGGACTGTTTGCAATACAGGTGTTGACTCTGTATGTACCATTGCTCCAGTTGCCCGCAGACCACATGAAGTAGTACTTATTGCCGCGCTTCATCATGCAGGGTCCCTCTACATAGTCGGGAGGAGTAATTTCCTTGAAGATTACGCCATCCTCGAAGGGTACAAATCCCGTCATATCGTCATTCATCTTACAGACATTGCAGTGCCCCCACCCACCGTAATAGAGATACATAGTACCGTCATCATCCTTGAACAGATGCGCATCGATGGGCTGTGCACCGTTGTGGAATTCACCTACGAGAGGCTTGTCAAGCAGTGCCTTAAAAGGACCGGTAGGACTGTCGGAAACAGCAATTTCAAGTCCGCCCACTTCACTTTTATGGGGAATGTCGTTAGATGCAAAGATATAATAATACTTACCGTTTTTTTCTTCGATGGTAGGTGCCCAGATAGCGCACTTTGCCCAAGGGAAGCCTTCCATATCAATGATATTTTCAATCTTCTCCCATTTTGTCAGATCCTCCGATACAAAACAGGAGTGATTGTGTTGATCGTCGAACGGTAAAGAATGTGTGACATAAATGATATACTTGCCCTCATAGAATCTGGCTTCCGGGTCGGCATACCAGCCTTCATCAATGGGATTACGGATAAAAAATTTCATAAGTTAACCCTTTCTGGTATTTGGGATCTTACAAATTTTTATTGGAGTCTATCTGAAAACAGGAAAAGTGAGCAGGAGCGATGGATTTTTTTCATTGTGCAAGCTGTTTTGACGCAGGAAGCCCTTTGGGGTTATTCGGAGATTGGTGCCCTCCAGTCAAATGCCGGTTCGGGGGCATCGAAGGGCACGTTCATGAACTTATCGCTGAGCGTTTCGCCTTCGGTGCGGTGGAGGATGAGATTGAGGAGCATTTCAAAGTCCTCTACCGTCTGGTCATGGTAGCCGTCGCGCCAGTACCACAGCAGATTTTCTTCTGCGCCGAGGAAGCGGTATACCTCTCGGGCGGCGATATTGCTTTGATAGGCGCACAGTGGACCTGCCCAGATGTCGCTCTTGGCTTCGGAGTTAAACAGTATGCGCGGCGCAACGAGCGCTTTGAGCTCATGTTCATCGAAGGGAAGTTCCTTCACGCGTCCGATGTATTCAGGCATCTTCGGAGAAAACCAGTTGGGGAAGCGGCGCACGATGTCATCCAGTTCTTCACTTCTGCCCGGAGTTCCGTTTTCGGTAATGGCGCGCATACGGACGCGGTAGCAGCTGCCTCCGGCGCACGGTGCTTCGGTGTTGACGATGCAGGCGCGCTCATCCAATGCACCTGCCAGCAGCGCGGTCTTGCCGCCGCGCGAAAGCCCGGTGAAGATGATGTTGTTCATATCGGCGATGCCCAGCTTTTCGATGGCATCTACACATCGGCTGTAGCCCCATGCCCATGCGGCGATGGCGCCGAAATCATATTCGGGGTAGCAGTGGTGAATAGCGCTGTTTCGCGGGATCCCCTGAATGTCGGGCACGATTTCACAGCGGTTAAATTTGACCAGCAGGATGCCGCGGTCGGTGAACATCTTTGCCACATGACGGTCGTTCATGGTGTCCCAGCACCAGTCGCCGTCGATCACTGCGGGGCGCTCGCCGGTCTGCTTGGGAACGTGGATGGCCATCTGGAAAACTACGGGATTCTCACGTTTGCCGGTATAGATGCGGTATACATCCATTCTGCCCGGTCCGCCCAGATACAGCGGCTCGATATCCAGAAAATCCGGTTCGGGCGGCATATGACCGTATTGAAGGTAGGCTGCGGTTTCAATCAGCTCTTCTCTTTTTCTGCGCCAGTCGGCAGGTGTTTTGACCATGCTGCCGTTGTTGAATTTGAATGGATTGGGCAGCGGGTCGAGTACTTCGTATCGGGTCACTTGAAGTTTTTTAAGTTCTGCCATGTCTGATCCTCCTTATCGCATCAGTTCATACATCATGATTCCTGCAGCAACTGCTGCATTGAGCGATTCTGCGCCGCCGCGCATGGGCAGCTTTAGGCGTACATCGGCAGCGGCGCTGACCTCATTGCTTACGCCGCGCGCTTCGTTGCCGATGACCAGCGCGAATTTTTCGCAGTTTTTCGGCACACCTTCATAAAACGGTGCGCCGTCGAGGGCGGATACGATTACTCGATAGCCGTGCTGCCTGAGCTGCGTCAGCTCCTGAGCGAGCGAGTCGGTCACACGCACGGGCACCCGAAAGCCTGAGCCCATCGCCGCGCGCTGCACCTTCGGAGAGAAGGGATCGGCGCCGCTTGTGGCAAGCAGCATACCGTTCAAGCCTGCTGCGTCCGCCGTGCGCCAGATGGTGCCCACGTTGCCCGGATCCTGCACGCCGTCGAGTACCACCAGACGATCAGGGGCATAATCGGGCGCAAAGGGCACCGGCATCGAGAAGGCACCGCACGCGCCCTGCGGAGTCTTTGTATCGCACGCCGTTTCCAATATGTGACGCGGCGCGGCATATACGCGTGCACCGTACTTTTCCATTTCTTTTGCAAGAGAGGAAAACTTTGCCGCCTGACTGCTCTCGATCAGTACATCCTCAGGTACAAGTCCTGCCTGTGCTGCCTCCAGCATCAGCTTTTCGCCTTCTACCAGCATCTGCTGCTGCTGAGTGCGTGCTTTTTTATCTTTGAGCGCCTTGATGCGCTTGATGGTCGGGTTTTGTACGCTTGTGATCTCGTTCATGGATTTAATCACTCCTTGTTTTCCATTATACAACATTTTGGCGGTGTAGAACAGAGGCGTTTTTTTCAAAATTACATACAAAATGAATTGACGATCATCTAACTAAATAGTATATTCTGATTTAGATGATTGCCGAAACCAAAACAGGGAGTAAACCAATGGCAGAATAAGTGAACATTAAAGCCGCCCAAAGGCATAGCGCCTCGGACGGCTGATTTGGTATTGAGATTGTGAGAACCTACTTCACGTCATCCATTCGCCACTTGATCTGCATGATGACTGCGGGATCTTTTTCGGTGGGATGAGCGTAGAACACGGTCAGTATGCTGCCGTCTTTGAGCTCGACCGATGCCGGGTAGCCCAGATCATTGCTGACCTCCTGAGCATACAGCGCATGATCGCAGCTCCACGTTTCGCCGTCGTCCAGAGAATACATCATGCGGATCCCGTAGGGCATTTCGCGATAGCCGTATACCGAAATCAGCACGCCGTTTTCAAGGCGCAGCAGATGAGCCGGCGCGCCGCCCTTGTCGCTGAGAATCTGATGCGGACGGGTGAAGGAGTGTCCGTTGTCATAGGATTCACACTGGAAGGTGGTGAAATAGCCTGCCTGCTGCACGCGGATGTGAACGATGATTTTGCCGCTGGGCAGCACGATGGCGTGCGGCTCGCAGCTCAGCAGTTCCGGTGCGATGTTTTCGATATCGCACAGCTTTTCGTATTCACCGTCTGCCGTCATGGTGTATGCCGACAGCGTATCATTTTCCACCTGACGGGTATTGCTGGTGAAGATGCGTCCGACATAGAGAATGGTGCCGTCATTCATCAGCGTGGGACCGTGCGGCGAGGTGATCGGGATGCGCTGTACTTCGCCGAAGGTTTTTCCGCCATCGCGGCTGATGACAAACGTCGAGCCGAGATATTTTTCCTCAACCTTTTCGACGCCGATTCGCTCCAGACGGTCCAGATAGGCGTTGATGTAGGCGATATTGTTTGCCTTATTCCAGTTGCGCTGTGCCTGAACGGTGTTGTTGAAACTGGTGATTATCACCGAGTTTTCGCCGAAAGGCAGGATGCCTGCATCGCGGTCATCCAGGGGCGTATCGATGATGACTGTAGGCTTTGACCATGTTTTGCCTTCGTCTTCGCTCAGACAGCCGACTACTTTGCCGAACGGGCAGATATGCTTCATGCGCAGACCGGAGGCAACCATCATCAGCCTGCCGTCCTGAAGTCGCGCTACGCTGGGCCAGGCGAAATAGTTGTGATTTGGATTGTCGGGATTCGAGCAGATGACCTTGGTTTCAAGAATCTGTAAATTCATGCCTCTCGACCGCCTTTCTGAAAAAGGGATGCAAGAAACTGTCTCTCCTGCATCCCCAAAAGCATGACTAAATGTATCGTTCGCCGAAGGCGAACACTTCACTTGCGCCGAAGGCGCAAACTTCATACACCGAAGGTGTGCTTCACATTCGTCGCAGGACGAATGCTTCACTGCACGCCGTCAGGCGTGCTCACAGGTGTGCGGTAGTGCCCAAGCTGTCGCCTGCGGCAGCCTTGAGGATGTTGTCGAGGTCATCCATGTTGAATACGCGGATCACCGGAACCTTCTGCTCCTTGCACAGCATGAAAGCGGTCAGATCCATGACACCCCAGCCGTTTCTGATTGCATCGTCATAGGTGCATTCGGGAACGAATTTTGCCTTGTCGGGATACTTTTTCGGATCGGCGGTGTATACGCCGTCTACGGTGGTGCCCTTGAACACTGCATCAGCGTTCAGTTCGGCAGCGCGCAGTGCGGCGGCGGTATCGGTGGTGAAGAAGGGATTGCCGCTGCCGCCTGCCAGCAGCACGATATGACCTTCCTCCAGCAGGGAGACGGCGGCATCACGGGTATAGAGGCGTGCGAAACGGGTCATTTCCTGTGCAGTCAGTACGGTTGCCTTGTAGCCCAGACGAACGAGGGCATCCTGTACAGCCAGAGCGTTGATGATGGTTGCCAGCATACCCATCTGGTCGGCATTGACCGGGTTCATTGCATCGGTGAAGCGTCCGCGCCAGATGTTGCCGCCGCCCATGACGACGCCTACCTGTACGCCCATGTCGTGCAGCTTGCCGATCATTTCGGCTGCGCTGTCAACGCGC
>CAZYQB010000043.1:0-11483 GCA_964649595.1 uncultured Oscillospiraceae bacterium
GCAGGCCAGTACTTGTTGAACAGAGTCTCATCGTCCGAGCCGTAGCCCATGGCGGTGATGTAGTTGGACAGGGCATCGATCCATACATATACAACGTGGTCGGGATCAAAGTCTACCGGCACACCCCACTTGAAAGTAGTGCGACTGACGCACAGATCCTGCAGACCCGGACGCAGGAAGTTAGTCAGCATTTCGTTGGCGCGGGACGGGGGCTGAATGAAATCGGGATGGGTCTCGATGTAGTCGATCAGCCAGTCCTGATACTTGCTCATGCGGAAGAAATAGCTCTCCTCATGTGCCTTCTCTACGGGACGTCCGCAATCGGGGCAGACCTTCACGCCGTCCTTCTCCACCAGCTGAGAAGGAGTCCAGAAGGACTCGCAGGGCGTGCAGTACATTCCCTCATAGCTGCTCTTGTAGATATCGCCCTGCTCATAGAACTGGCGGAAGATCTTCTGAACGATCTTCATGTGGCGGTCATCGGTGGTGCGGATGAAATCATCGTATTCAATGTTCATCAGTTTCCACAGCTGCTTGGTTTCGGCAACGATCTTATCGACAAACTCCTGCGGAGTTACGCCGGCTTCGGCTGCCTTATTCTCGATCTTCTGACCATGCTCATCGGTTCCGGTCAGGAAATACGCATCATAGCCGGTCATCTTCTTAAAGCGGGTCATGGTATCGGCAGCTACGGTAGTGTAGGTATGACCGATGTGCATATTTCCGCTGGGATAGTAGATGGGCGTAGTGATATAGAACGTCTTTTTCTGCTCCATTTTGCATCTTCCTCCTGTTGGGAATTTCCGTTTCTTCCGGATATAAAAATAAAAACGCCTCTCGCTTGCGTGCGAGGGACGTTCATCGAACGCGGTACCACCCTGCTTTATCTGCTCCTTGCGGATGCAGATCTTAATCGCCGACATACTTCTATTATCGGCTGTGCGGATAACGGTGCCTGCCGTCCGGAGCTTACGATCTTTCGTTTTTCACGAGATACGCTCACCCCGAATGCTCGGGAGCCATCTTCGCAGAACGCGCCGCCGCCGGCTTTCACTCTCCCGGCTCGCTGAAGGCTTTGCCCTTCTCTGCTACTCTTTCCCTCATCGCATTTCGATGTATTTTCAATGTTCCTAATTATAATATGCCCGGAGAGAGATGTCAAGATGCAGAAGTTTATGCGGATGTATATTCGAAGTGGATTTAAGCAGGAAAACCTGCGCCGCTTTGCAAGGGCACAGGTTTTCCCGTTTTCAGTTTTGATTTGTTAGAAAACGCTTTTTATACTCCTTCATATCGACCACCGTTCCGTTCAGCCGCGACTCCTCCGCAGCAAAGGCAATCAGATGGCTTTCCACCGACGTATCGATATCGGTAAGGCTGTTTCCGTGATAGTCGCCGGTAATATACTGGCAGAAGGTACGGATGATGCCTCTATCTCCACCGCCGTGTCCGCCGTCAATGGCTTCATCTTCGATCATATCCGAAATCTTGATGCGTTCCATTTTACGGCTTTGGAAGTTGAACAGCTTAACGATGTCATCGGACATTTCGCCGATGATCTCGCCCTTAGTGCCCATGATGCGTATGCTGCGTCCACCCGTATTAAAGGCGCACATATTAAAGGATACCGCCACGCCGCCTTCGTATTCCAGATTGACCACCTGATGATCGGCTACATTGTTGTCGCACTGAAACACGCACCGTCCGTAATTGGTGGTGGTGATGGCGCGCATGATATCCTCATCCGTGGGATCCTTCTTGTTGGTGGCGTGCTCGACGAACATTCTGTCCTTGAGGTATATCCTGCGTGCATCATAAGGGCAGCTGTCTGCTGCAGGGCAGCCCTGATAGCAGTATTCCGGTGCGCCTTCAGGCATATTCTCGCGCTTGAAGTAAGTCAGCGAGCCGAAGCTGTGCACCTTCGTGCAGTGCTTTCCGATCAACCAAAGCAGCATATCCATATCGTGACAGTTCTTTGCCAGTATGATCGGACTGCTGGTTTCGCTGTTTCGCCAGTTGCCGCGCACATAGCTGTGGCTCATGTGTGCATTGCCCACGCGCTCGGCAAACATGACCTGCACCACATCTCCGATTCCCCCTTCGTCAATAAGCATCGTAATCAGACGGAAGACGGGCGAAAAGCGCAGTACATGGCACACGCATACGAACACGCCTTTTCTGTTGGCGGCTTCTGCAATCTGCACACACTCCCACGGAGTGGGCGCAACGGGCTTTTCCAGCATGATGTGATAGCCCTGCTTAATCGCCATCATAGCCGGTTCAAAGTGCATCTTATCCTGCGTGGCGATAATGACCATGTCCGCCATTCGCGGCTGAGCAAGCAGCTCCTGATAATCATCGTAGCAGGCGCCGTCGGGCAGATCATACATTTTCTGGACATAATCACGACGCCCCGGATTGGAATCGGCAATCGCAACCAACTCAAATTCGGGACAGTTTTCCTTTGCAAGCGTCACATAATTCGTGCCGCGGTTGCCTGCGCCAATCAATATGGCGCGTACCTTCTTTTCACAACTCATAAATCCTTACCTCTGATTATTTTTTCTTCACGCGCAGACGGACGTGTCTGACGTTGACGCGATCGCTGCAGCCGTAGCTTTCTGAATACTGAACCATCAGGAATTTTCCGATCTCATCACACAGTGCAATATTATTGGAGTAAAAACAGCCGATAGGCTTGGGATTATGCGCCAGAAGCATTCCTTCATCCCAATCAGAACCGTTTTCGGAGGTATAAAATACGAAGCCCATCGCGCCTTCCGATCTGCCGTGAAGGATATAAATTCCCTCAAACAGTGCAGTCTGCGGATTGCGGATCGCCTTTGCCACATAGCAAGGTTTCTCCACCGTCCATGTCTTTCCGTTATCGGTACTGAGCGCATGATCCATGTATTTTTCTGCACCTTCGTTATACGCATAAGCGTGCAGCCTGCCCTTTTCATCAAACAGCAGCGAACCATAGCCCCGGCGCAGGGTATCAAACGGAATCACCGAATGCTCCTCGAAGGTCGATCCGTTGTCACAGCTTCGATAGATACGATATTTATGTTCTTCGGTCTTTCCAGCGAAATCCTTGTTGCAGAATTCCAGCGCATAAATCACCCCGTCTTTATGCACCGCATCATATACTCTGCCCCGATAGGGAGACAGTTCTCGGACTTCTTCCCACGTTTCTCCCTGATCGGTGCTTCTGGTATACATGGGCGTAAGCCAAGGCTCACAGCAGCCTTCAGTCAGCATGGTATTTCTCAGCAGAAACAGCACAATGCTTCCATCATCACATACAACTGCTTTTTCAGCCGATACCGTCCATCTGCCGTCCAGAAAGGATTCCACCGAATACGGAAGTGTTTTTATATCGGAATAGGTCTTGCCGCCGTCGCGCGAAATGCGATATTCTACCCACCCATATGCTGAGTGACCGCCGCGACGATTTGCAGAGCAGTTGGAATTGAAATCGATGAAGCAATTAGGCGCAAATTCTGCCAGCGCGTGCGTCATATGACCGCTTCGTCCTCTCGCCTCATTGTCCACATACATCTCGGGAGTTTCAAATTCCACGCTGTAGCGTTCATGCTCTATTTTCATATAGCACATACAACGAATCACTTCTTTCTCATGAAGCAAACGAATTACTTTTGCTTCACTCTCAGTCGAACGTGCTTGACGTTTACACGCTCATCATTGTCGTAGTTCTCCGAATACTGCACCAGCAGAAAATTTCCCTGCTCATCACGCAGATTGATGTTGTTGGAATAATAGTCGCCGATATTCTTCTCATGATACCCCAGGAAAACTCCTTCATCCCAATCGGAACCGTTTTCGGAGGTATAGAATACGAAGCCATTCAGACCCGAACGACCATGTGCAACATACAATCCGTCGATGAGAGCAACCTGCGGATTGCGGATCGCCTTTGCCAGATAGCAGGGCTTCTCCAGCGTCCATGTCTTGCCCCCGTCGGTGCTGACTGCGTGATCCATTTCCTTTTCCGAGGACATATTATATGCGTAAGCGTGCAGTCTGCCTTCCTCATCAAACACCATCGAGCCATAGCCGCGGAAGGCAGGATCGATGGGCAGCTCACTGACCTCTTCAAACGTCTCCCCGTTGTCACGGCTTGCATAAAGACGGTAGACATCCTCCGGATTTTCTTTGCAGAAGTATTTGCCGCACTTGTGCAGAACATAGATCACGCCGTCCTTATACAGCGCATCATAGGGTCTGCCCGGATAGGGAGAGAGCACCTGCGGCTCGCTCCACGTCTTTCCCAGATCGGTGCTGCGGATCCACGTCGGAGTATACCACGGCTCGCAGCCGACGGAGGAGATCATGGAGTTTCTCAGGCAGATCGCAACGATGCTGCTGTCAGCGCAGGCAACCGCCTTTTCAACAGAAATGGTGAAGCTGCCGTTTAAGAAGCTCTCCCACGAATAGGGCAGAGTATGGAAATCAGAAAAAGTCTTTCCCGCATCCTCAGAAAAACGATATTCCACCCAGCCGTATACCGAGTGACCCTTTGCACGGGTGGCAGAGCAGTTTGCATTGAAGTTGATAAAGCATCCGGGGGCATATTCCGCCATGGCGTGCGTCATATGACCGCTTCTTTTGCGCGCTTGATTGTCTACAAAAATTTCGGGCGCATCGAACTCCACGCTGTAATTTTCACGCTCGATCATCAGATATGCCATTTTTTCAATTCCTCCTTACTTATTTGCCGGAAAGCAGCTCAGTGTAGGTATTTCTCATCGCGACCGCACCGTCGTGAACAAAGCCTACGTCATTTCCTGCAAACAGTATGGTGGCGCCCAGATCGATCCACAGTTTCAAAAATTCCTCATTGGGACCGGTTGCCACGCCGAACGGCTTGCCCATCTCACTTAAAACTGCTGCGATCTCCTCATACAGGGCGATCAGCTTAGGATGGCACACCTCGCCGATGAGTCCCACCGAGCCGGACAGATCGTTGGGACCTACGATAAATCCGTCCACGCCCTCTACCGATGCAATCTCGCGCAGGTTCTTCACCGCATCGATATGCTCAATCTGAATCAGGCGTCGGCATCTGCGGAAGGTCTTTTTGACAAACTCCATCTGCGTGATATTGCCGTAGTCGAGCGCGCGCAGCGGACCATAGCCGCGTATGCCTTCCGGCGGATAAGCGCAGGACTGCACCGCAAGGCGCGCTTCCTGAGCCGTTCTTACATACGGAAAGATGATGCCGTCAGCGCCCATGTCCAACACCGGCTTGGCTCTGACCGGATCATTCCACGGGATTCGCACCCACGCAGGCGTTCCGCCCGCCTTTGCGGCGATCAGATTGTTAGCAAGCGTATCAATGCCGATGGCGGTATGTTCCATGTCGATCCACAAAACATCAAATCCGCACTGCGCCATTGCTTCGGTCATGATGGGCATTCCGCCGAAAATATAGCTGCCCACGATCATCTCTCTGTTTTTGAGTTTTTCGTTCAGTCTCTCGACCATGAGAATTCCTCCTTGCACCGTCTACGGGTTATTTTTCTTTCGCAAAGCTGCCGGTGTAATAGAAAATTTCGCTTTGAATATTTTTTGAAAGTGACTGAAACTCGCAAATCCCAGTCCTTCCGAAATATCCTGCATCGGGCAGTCTGTCAGAAGAATATCGTCATATGCACTTTGCAGACGCAGATCATTGATATACTGTTTCAGCGAGCGATGAAAATAATATCGAATCAATCGGGAAAGCTGACTTTGACTATAATGAGATAATTCCAAAAAAGCCGGAATGCCCCTCTTTAAATTTTCCGTCTTTTTCATTTCCTGTACGGCATATTTCAGCAGTTCAGGCATCCGGAATGTCTCATCCGCACTTTCCATATACGCTTTTAAAAAGCACATGAGCAGAAACCGGTTGTCCTGTTCCCGATGCCGTACCGACCAGTTTTTGAGCCCGATATTCTGCACACATTGAGCAAAGCAGTTGTTCTGAATAATCACCGCATCTGCCTTTTTGTTGATTTCATCGATCAATGCCGAATCATACGCCCCTGCGATTCGTGCAAATTCTTCCTTTTTCACCGAAAGAGCTGCAATCAAACTATCCTCTGACTGATTCAAAAAACAGTGTCTGTCCGCAGGACGCAGAATCACCATGGATCCAGCATCCATTCTTTGTTCCCTTTCATTGATGCACTTTTCAACGCGTCCTTGCATCACACAGATAATTTCATAAAACTCATGACGATGATAGACGCCGCTCAGCTTTCGGTTCCTGACAAGCTGACAAATGTAATTGCTCCCCCGGTCTGATCGATGTTCGTCAAATTGATATGTCAGAAAATCCATATGTCCTCTATCCTGTACTCAAATATCATCTAAAATTATATTGACTGATTGCCGTTCTGTCAACTTTATGCGCAAAAAACGCATAAACAAGATAAATCTACATATTTCCTTCCCTTTTCATCGCTGATATACTGAACTTACCCAATATAAAGCAGAGGATGTATGCACGATGATTGAATTTGAGCACAAGCTGCCTGCCAGAAGCATCAACGGTCGAAAAAGCGGCACCTACAACAACCGCGAACTTGGATTTCCATCCATACTGACCACCATCGATCCCAAACTCGGGCTGTTTCTCCATCAGCTCAGAACCAACATTTACGCCGACCGATCGCTCGTATTCATTGACGGCGAGATACTCATGACCGATAAAAACTGGATTCGCGACCATGTTCACGTCATGAAGGGTATGCGTCACTGGGAATACGATTTAAAATCCTTCCTGGACTTCATCATCCGCACTCAGCGCGAGGACGGTCAGTTTTATGAGCTGATTAAGCAGGTAGACGACAAGCACTGGAGTTATGTGCGCGAGGACTGCTATGTTATGTATCCCGAGGACAATCTCTCGCTCGTCCGCCTTGAGTTGGAAGCAGACATTGAATACCTCGTGGTGGAGGGTGCCATATATCTGTATAAGACCACAGGCGACGACGAATGGCTCAAGCGTGTACTGCCCCGGCTTGAAAAGGGCATCGATTATATCACCTCCGACGAAAAGCGTTGGGACAAGGAGCGCGGACTGGTAAAACGTCCGTTCACCATCGACACATGGGATTTCACTCATCTGCCCGATGCCGGAACCAATCGAAAGATTGAGAATGACACGCCAATGTCCATCATGCACGGAGACAATTCTGGCGTGTATCAGGCAATGAATCAGCTTGCATGGTTCAACCGCAGGCTGGGCAATAAAAAGCGGGCACTGCAGTGGGAAAAACGTGCTGCAGAACTGCGCGCCAATATATTCAAGCATCTCTGGAACGGAAAATTCTTCATCCATCAGCTGCATCTCAATCACAGCGGACTCGACAATCTGGAAGAGCAGCGCCTTTCCCTGTCCAATCCGTACGATATCAACCGCGGCTTGACCGATCTGCAGCAGTCCAGAAGCATCATTAAAGAATACATGGAGCGAAAGGAAAAGACCTCTCTGTTTGCGGAGTGGTTCTCCATCGATCCACCCTATGAAAAGTTCTTTATATACGGACGCGGACGGTATGTAAACGGCGCAATTTCTCCGTTTACCGCCGGAGAGCTGGCAAAAGCAGCGTTTGACAACGGCTATGAAGAATACGGCTGGGATATCGTCTGCCGCTTTATGAAACTGATTGAACGGGACGGCAGCCCTTACTTCCTCTACTATCCCGACTCCAAGCCTCAGCCGGACGGCGGTCCCAGCGCGTGGGGCGCCGCAGCCTTCATCAGCGCCGTCGATGAAGGTCTTGCAGGCATTCGGGACGAGGGCGTAAATTATGACGAGATCTATTTCTCTCCGAAGTTCCCCGTAACGCACTACACCGAGCTGCGGTATCTGACCGGCTATGAGGTTTCCCGAACAAAGGTGGATGTGCGCTACATTCTGACCGATGTCGGCATGAGATACGATGTGGACTCTCCTGCGAAGAAGATTCATGCGCACATTCTGCTCCCCAAGGGCAAAACGTGTACACGGCTGCTGCTAAACGCACAATCAATCCCCTTCACCGTCGAAAAGATCGGCGAATCGAATTATGTCAATGCCGAGATAGATGTCAGCGGCAGAGTCAGCATGGAAATCCTGTTTTAATAAACAGAAGGAGCCGTCCGCAAGGGCAGCTCCTTCTTGATTTATCTTCGCTCTCTATTACAGCTTGTATTCCTTCTCAAACAACTTTTCCAGCACGATCAGATCATCAATCTCATGTCTGAACAGCGGATGGAACTGCTCTGCCTTTTGGTGGCGGCAGATCAGCGGCATTTCGATGCCGATCTTATTCATGTGGTACTTGGCACTCATGGGATACAGCGCGCGCTCGATGCCTGAGGCAAGCGACAGGAACGCAGAGAGCGTATCCGCCTTTTCGGGCTGAGCCTTATGGTTGCGGTACAGCCATGCGTACAGGCTGGGATGCAGATTCGCCATGATGCCGCTGAATCCGTCTGCACCGGCGCGCAGAGTTTCCAGCAGCGTTGCGGTATTGGCATTGAACAGTCCCGTGCGCCCTGCAAGCAGCTCTACTCTGTGCGCGATCAGCTCTGCATCGCAGCAGGTATCCTTGATAAAGGCAAAGCGTCCGGTGTTCGCCATTGCCTCAAGCACTCTGTCGCTGAGCAGACGCTTGTAAGGATACGGACATTCATACATACCGAAAGTCGCATCGGGCAGTGCATCGAGAATGATCTGCATATTTCTGAGGAGTACATCGTCATCCTCATCCTGAGCCGCCAGACGATTGCTGACCAGCACCAGCGCCTTTGCACCCGAGCACTGCATCCGCTTTAGTTCGCGAATCTGATCCTCGATCGCATCGGATACATGACCGGACACCACAACATCCACACGTCCCGCTGCCGCCTTGACCACCTCGGCAGCCAGCTCGGCGCGCTCATCCTCGGTCAGAAAGAACATTTCACTTGACTGACAGACCGCAAAAATGCCGTCCACGCCGTTTTCCACATACCACTGCACAATTCGACGCACCGCATTCATATCTACTTTACCCTGCTCGTCATAGGGCGTAATCATGGTAGGATATACGCCGGATCTGATCTTGTTCACAAATATCTCTCCCTTGTACATGATATTCAAAATTTTATCCCGAAGCGCAGGGCTTGTCAATATGCGCTTCGGGATATTTCATTGCTTATCAGCGTCCTTTGCTGTTCTAATTCCAGCCACCGTTATTTCTGCTGCCGCCGCGCGAACCGCCCTCGCCGGCAGTCACTCTCTGCATCAGCACATCACCTACATAGATATCGAAGGCTTCACCCTTTTTGATGCCCGGCACCGACACAACGATGCTTGACCAATCCTTATTCGGAATGAATGCCGCCAGCTCTTCGCCGTAGGAGTTACGGATGCTTACTCTTTTTCCGCCGCGCTGATAGGCGTTTGCAACGATGAGCGTCACTGCCTGATTATCGGATACGGGTGCGCTCGCCATACCTGCAGATCCTGCGGCAAGCAGCACGCCGCCGGTGAGCGTCATTTCGCTGTCGGAGTCGAGCGCACCGTTTCTGCTGCTTACCGGACCGCTGACGTAAATCTCTCCGCCTGCAAATTCGATCGTTCCGTTGGAGTCGATTCCGTCACCGCCTGCATCGATAGTTACCACGCCGCCACTGATGAGCAGCGACTGATGACCGCCCGAAAAGCCTCTGCCCCATCCGATCTGTGCGGAGGCATTATCACCGCCGGCTGCATTGAGTCCATCCTCCGATGCCATGATCGACACCGTGCCGCCGCTGATGAGCATATGCTGCGCTTCCAATCCCTCATAGGATTTGATTACATTGACCGCGCCGCCGCGAATCTGCAGACTGGTCTCGGCGTCAATGCCGTCCTCTCCGGCAGAGATGTTTACTTCGCCGCCGTCGATGGACACATAGCCCTTTTCCTCGTCCTCATCGTTATTGGACTTTATGCCGTCGCCGTTTGCAATGATGTTCAGTGTGCCGCCGTACATCTGCACCGCATCGCGTCCGCGCACTCCGTCCTCATATGCATCTACCGAAATGCTGCCCGAGATCAGCCGCAGATCGTCTTTGCTAAGGATACCGTGCCCTTTGGGTGAACTGACCGCCAGACTGCCCGATCCATTAATGACCAGATCGGCTTTGGAGTAGATCGCTGCATCCAGTTCTTCATCATCCTCCGTCAGCAGCTTAGTACCGGAGATCACGCTGTTTTGGGTGCCTTCCGCGAGGGTAATGGTCACTTTGTCCGCCTTCAGTGCAAAAATCGCGGTGCTGTCGGTACTTCGTACAGTCAATCCATTGAGGATCAGCCGCACTTTATCATTCTTGCCTGCATCGATCAGTATTCGTCCGTTCAGCTCACCGCTGAGCAGATAATCACCTTCCGCGTCGATCAGCAGCACACTTCCAAGCAGCGCCGCCCCTTGACCGCTTACCTGCGCCCGGTTTCCACTCAGCGCAATGCTCACTGCATCATCCTTGTTCCAGTCGTATTCGAGATCGGAAGTCTTGTATTTCACCTCGATCAGCGCCTCTGCATTTATCTGATCCTCTATTTCCCCCAATACCGTGCAGCTGCTCGTCCCCAACAGCATCGCCGCGCACAGCAGCCAGACCAGCCATCGCTTCTTTTTCATCGTTCCTTTCATGCGTTTCACCTCGCCTTTCTTTATTTGCGTATTTCTGTTCATCATGTCCGGCAATAACCGGTTTCATACGTCTGAGTATATTCACACACATTCTCTGCATTACATAGGTTTTATTATATTATACCCACCATGCTACATTTTTAAACAGAGAAAACGATCGATATTTCATGTCATCGGTGCTCTTTCGCTTCACACGCTTATTTTCAGTCATCATTTTTAATCTTGAAAATTTACGGTCCAAACAATTGCGGAAGTATATTGTGAATGTTATAATGAACCTATACTTTGGCTTATTATGGAAAGGACGATACGGAGATGAAAAAGAAGAAAACAGCACAGACTACGCCGTCTATGCAGCTTTTGTTGGCTGTTCTCATCGGCGTAGTCTGTATCGCCTGCGGATATATTCTGCAATATGATGTGTTTGCTCAAGACTCAACGGGCGAATCATTTCAGCCAAGTGCCCAAATCGAGATCAGCGAACTGATGAGCCAGAATGTCAGCATACTGACAGATAATTATGGTTTATATACCGACTGGATCGAGATCGTCAATCGAGATCAAACCGCCGTCGATCTGACCGGATGGCAGATGCTCACTGCCGATGATCCGCTTAAAATCTTTATTTTTCCAGAGTTGATCCTGCAGCCCGGAGAGTATGCTGTCATATTCGCCAGCGGACAGGAACAGACAAATACGCTTCATGCTCCGTTTAAACTGAACGCCTCAGGCGAAGAAGTGCTTTTGTTTGATGCCGCCGGTATCCGGGTAGATTCCATTGTGCTACCTGCGCTGGAGAATGACCAG
>CAZYQB010000044.1:0-780 GCA_964649595.1 uncultured Oscillospiraceae bacterium
GGAATTCTTCCCCGGCGTGGAGAGCTGGTTTGCGCGCATCAATCGCTACGGTGCTTCGCTCGGCATGAATATAGAACACTATATCATTTCCTCCGGTCTTTTGGAGATCATCGAAGGCTCACGCATCGCACATGAGTTCAAGGCGATCTTTGCCGCCTCCTTCTGCTACGGAGAGGACGGATGCGCACTCTGGCCAGCAACCGCAGTCAACTACACCAACAAAACACAGCATCTGTTCCGCATCAACAAGGGCATATTGGACGTGACGAACGACATCGATCTCAATAAATTCATGCCCGAGGATCGCCGACCGATCCCCTTCCGCAACATGATCTACATCGGCGATGGCTTGACCGACGTTCCCAGCATGAAGATGACCCGTCTCAAAGGCGGCTGCTCCATCGCGGTGCACGCTCCGGGCGATACGCAGATCGTAGATGACATGATACTGCAAAGCCGAACCGATTTCGCCATCGTTGCCGACTATTCCGAAGGCAGCGAGATGGAGCAGACCGTGCAGGCGATTCTGCGGCAGATCGCCGCGATAGACGAATGTGCCCGTCTGCACTCGCGCCACATGGACAATGCACGCCGCCGAGCCGCCGAACGGGAGGAATTTCCGCCCATGACCGAAGAAAACTGGCTGGACAGAATCGAATAGGCAAATATTCTATTTTTAGTATGCATATTCATGGCTCGTTCATAATTTCGCCACACTTTTAAACTATCCTGTGCTCAGGAACATATACAAAGGAGGATATATCGATGAAAAAATGGTTC
>CAZYQB010000044.1:790-11377 GCA_964649595.1 uncultured Oscillospiraceae bacterium
TCTATCGGCGCTGCTGAGTCTGCTGCTTGCCCTTCCGGCATCCGCACAGACCGACGCCGCACCGCAGCAGCCCGCATCCGATCCCAGCCCGGCGATCTACGTTGCACACAAAACCGCCGATTCGGTGGTGGGCGTTATCACGATGGAGCAATACTGGATCCGTGAATACGACCGCGTTCAGGAGACCACCGTTTCAATGGGTTCGGGCGTAGTGATCCGTGAGGGCGGCTATGTGCTGACCAATCACCACGTCATCGAGGACGGCTCTGCCTACAAAATCCTGATGCCTTCCGGCGAAAAAACCGAGGCTGTGCTGGTCGGTTCGGACGAATCCACCGACATGGCAGTGCTCCGCATAACAGACGAAGCCGCCGCCGCACAGTTGACCGCGGTCGAGTTCGGCTCATCGGAAAATCTGTTCGTAGGCTCCACCGTGGTCGCCATCGGCAATCCGGGCGGCGAGGAGCTGCCCAACACGATCACTCAGGGCGTTGTATCGGCACTGGAGCGCAGTAATGTGTCTGCCGACCACCAGTCTCGCGCCATCGCCTATATCCAACATGACGCCGCCATCAACAGCGGCAATTCCGGCGGCGGCTTGTTCAACTATAAGGGTGAACTGATCGGCATTAACACGCTGAAATACTCCGGCAGCGCCTACAGCGGCATTGCATTTGAGGGTCTGGGTTTCGCCATTCCCGTAGAGCTGATGCGTGAGATCTCCGACGACCTGATCGAATACGGCAAGGTACGCCGCGCTTCGATGGGCGCAAAGTACTCCGAATACAGCGAAGGTCCCGATGAGCCAATGCGCAACGCCGCCCCTGCAGGCGTATACATCACCGGCATTCCCGAAGGCTCTCCGGCAGAGACAGCCGGCTTCAAGCTGTATGACTGCGTATACTCCGTCAACGGCGTGCGCACCGCCAGCTATGCCGAAATGACCACCGAGCTGGATCAGTTTGAAGCCGGCGATGTGATCGAGGTCGAGGTCGTGCGTTATGCGCAGATCGCTCCCACCGCCGCAAATACCGCCTACAGTCTGTATGAATACTACTTCGGCGGCGGCTCTACCTATGGCACGCTGACCGTCAGCGGCGGCTACGAAACCATCACGTTGAACGTAACGCTTGAATATATCGAGTAAACCCGACAGAATAATTACTCGCTAAAGTCCCTTGTAAAACGCAAACTGCCCGATGCCAGTCATGCTCTTTCAGCAGGCTGATATCGGGCAGTCATTTTTTAATCAGTCATTTATTCAAGTTCTTCCAGAGTTACGGAGAAGGTCAATTCCTCATAGCCGCCGGATACGATCACCTCACCGGTAGTAGTGGTTCCGAAGCCATAGTTCTGCACATACAGGCTTGCATTGTGGTAGCGGATGACCGTTACTTCTACCGTATCGCCCGGCTCATAGAGGTCGAGCTGACCGGTCAGTTCGATCATGGACGTGACGCGCACGCCGTTGATGGCATAGATGAAGTCGAGAGCCTGCAGTCCTGCCGCCTCTGCCGCGCCGCCTTTGGTCACTTCATAGATGCAGACGCTCGCCGGGGGATAACTGTTCAGCGGCTCTTCGGGACCGGAATAGGTATTGACCGATACGCCCAGCGCCGGACGGATGACCTTGCCGTATTCGATCAGATCGCTTGCGATATCGATCGCCGTTTCAACAGGAATCGCAAAGCCCAGTCCTTCAAAGGTGATGGAGCTGTAAGCACTGCCGGAATACTTGAGAGTATTGATGCCGATCAGTTCTCCCTTATAGTTGAACAGACCGCCGCCGGAGTTTCCGCTGTTGATGGCAGCATCATGCTGAATATATGCCACCGAACGAGTAGCACCTTCCGCCGCTACGTTATTGCGCTCCAGTGCGGAGATGATGCCCTGAGTAACGGTATTTGCCAGATCCTCACCGCCCGGATTGCCGATAGCGATCGCCGTGGAGCCGACCACCAGTTCAGAAGAAGAACCTATTGCCACAGGCACGAGCTGGGACGCCGCTTCTCCTTTCACCTTGAGAACGGCGATGTCCAGCGAGGAGTCGGCACCGACCAGTTCAGCCTCCACCTTTTCGCCGGAAGGCATCAGCACCTTGTAGGAGGAGCCGCCCTCGATAACATGATTATTGGTCATTACATAGCCGCCGTCGCGAACGACCACGCCGGAGCCCTGTGAAATATTGCTCGACTGCACGCCTGCCTGTCTGTCCCACTTATCCGCATACGTCAGCACACCGACCACCGACTGCGCGTTTCGCTGCGCAACATATGCCGCCGGACTGGGATCGGATGCAGGCTGCACACTCTCAGCACTGCCTGCACTCATGCCGATCATGCCGACAAGCAGACACACGAGCAACAGCAGTGTTGAAATTCTAAAAGTTGTTCTGCCTTCTACCTTTTTCATATTGCTTTCCCTCCGCTTCTGATAATGATTAGAATATAGCACATAGTTTTTGCTTAGATTTGAATGAATCATGAACAAGTCGGATACCAATTGTGAACAGTAGTTGGCAGAATCGTTTTGGGGCTGCGGCTCAGTCAAACTGATTGCGCACATCGCGGCTGCGGCGCGCGGGCGCTTCGACATCGATCATCTCAATTTCCATGCGGTCAAAGCGAATATCCTCTACAAAGTGCTCCTGCGTAAATGCCGTGCGGCGAAACTGCTCAAATTCAAACTCATGCTTATCCAGCCACATAGGCATGGGCACGTCAAACTCCCTACACACCTCCGCGAGCACATCCTGCACCTCCTCCCACTGACAGGGCATCGCAGTATGCTTGACCATGCGATGATTTTTCATCAGCCTGACCCACAACTTATCCATATATCCTCGCTCCATTTCGTTTTGATATGCCTTATCCTATCACTCCCGCGAAGCGCTGTCAAGTGTGCGGTCACAGGCATCTCATTTCAAAAGCTCCCTCTTGGAGGGAGCTGTCTGCGGAGCAGACTGAGGGAGTTCGCAACTTATTTGACCATACTGATCCCGCTTTTTCTTTCACTCTTTTTGCGGTTCTACTTGCCGCAGGAAGGGATTTATATTATAATTTATGTGGACAGTTTCGCCAGATCAACGCGCAAAGGAGGCATAAGTCAATGCCATACCGTCTGATCGTTTCCGATATGGACGACACGCTGCTCAATGAGCAGGGACTTTTAAGCGAAGAGACCATTCGCGCAATCACTCACGCAAGGGAGAGAGGCGCAGGGATCGTGCTTGCCTCCGGTCGAATGCCCCGTTCGATGGGTCTGTTTGTGCGCCAGCTTTCTCTGACACTGCCCATGATCTGCTACAACGGCGCAATGCTGTTTGATCCTCTCCGCGAAGAGATCATCCACAGCTTTCCCGTGGAGAAAGCCCTTGCAATGGAACTGATCGAATTCTGCGAAGCACGGTCTCTGTACATTCAGGCATACGAAGGCGACTGCTTCCTCACCCCGGCAGACGATGCCATTGCCCGCGCATACCGCGCCTCGCTCAACAATCTGCCGCGGATGTATGTCACCGGCAAACCGCTGTCACGCTGCGACATCAAGCCCCAGCCCAAGCTGCTGCTCATCGATCAGCCGAAGCGCGTACAAGAACTGCTGCCGATATTCCAAAAGCAATTTGACGGACGGCTGATCTGCACCATATCCCGTCCGCAGTATATCGAATTTATCTCGCCGCAGGCAGGAAAGGAGCGCGCGCTCGCCGAGCTATGCCGCAGACTGAGCATTGCGCCCGAGGATGTGATCGCTTTCGGCGACGGACTGAACGATGCCGGAATGCTGCGCTTTGCCGGTTTGGGCTGCGCCATGGCAAATGCCCGCGCAGAGGTGCGCGCACAAGCCGATATGATCGCCCCCTCCAACCGCGAAAACGGTGTGGCTCAGGTCATCATGCGTCTGCTCGACGAAGGAAAAATCGGCAAATAAATTCTCTGTCAAAATTCGATCAATAATTTTGATCGATACTTCAGGCAATTGTCCCTGCAAGGAGTGTGAAAAGACCCATGGTCGAAGCAAGTGCAATGGTAAAGGCTTTGAACCTGACCGAGCTGGTCGCGCCGCCTTCTCCCTATCTGAACATAGAAACCAGCGATATCAATCGCCCCGGACTGCCGCTGGCGGGCTACTGGGAATATTTCGCCTCAGAACGCCCGCAAATTCTGGGCAAAGTGGAAACGAGTTATCTCAATTCGCTCGATCCGCAGACTCGCATGGAGAGACTGGAGCGCTTTGTCGGCCATCCGATCCCATGCATCATCATCTGCCGCTATACCCACGGCATGGATGATCTGATCTCTCTGGCAGCCAAGCACAGCGTTCCGGTATACAGTTCCCAGATCGATACCACACGCATGGTGGTCAAAATGCTCTTTTTTCTCAACAACCATCTTGCGCCCACCACCAGCAAACACGGCGTGCTGGTGGATGTATACGGTGTAGGCATACTCATCACCGGAGAAAGCGGCGTAGGAAAGAGCGAATCTGCTCTGGAACTGGTAAAGCGCGGACACCGACTGGTTGCAGACGACGTAGTAGAGATCCGCCGCGTCAGTGAAAAGCGTCTGGTGGGCGAAGCACCGGAAATACTGCGCCATCTGATGGAAATTCGCGGCGTAGGCATTATCGACATCGCGACCATGTTCGGCATCAGCGCAGTGACTACCTCCAAGAGCATCGATATGGTGGTTCATCTGGAGGCATGGCAGGCAGACAAGGAATATGATCGGCTGGGTCTGGATGAAGAATACACCGAAATACTCAATGTTCAGGTGCCCTGGCTGCTGCTGCCCATCCGTCCGGGAAGAAATCTGGCGGTAGTGCTGGAGGTCGCGGCGCGCAATCTGCGGCTCAAACAGCAAGGTTTTAATGCGGCGCGCGAACTGGAAAAGCGCATGATAGAGCGAATGAATCATCACAGCGAGGACACCGCCGAATAAGATTCATCTTTATTTATCGGGCACGCTCGATCACATATAAATTTTCATATTGCACAACAAAAGTCATTTGAGGAGGGTTTTGTATGGTTTATGTAGGTATTGACGTAGGCGGAACCGGTCTGAAGGCAGGCGTCGTAGATCAAAACGGCAAGATCATCAGCAAGGTTTCCTGCCGCACGGCAGTAGAAGCAGGTCACGAATCGGTCATCAAGGATATGGCTGATCTGGCGCTCAAGGCGATCGCAGAAAGCGGCTATACGCTCGATGACATTCACTCCATCGGCATCGGTCTTCCCGGCGTGCTCGATCCGAGAACCAATCTGGTTCCGTTCTGCACCAATCTGGGCTGGTACGACGTGCCCGTAATCGATTTGATGCACAAATATATCGACAAGCCTGTCTACGTTGACAACGACGCCACCGTTGCCGCACTGGCAGAATCCGTTGCAGGCGTCTCCTCCACGGTCAAGGACAGCGTATTTCTGACACTGGGCACCGGCGTAGGCGGCGGCATAGTGCTCAACCACAAGATCTACTCCGGTACCCACGGTGTAGGCTCTGAGCTGGGTCACACCATCGTCGTAGCAGACGGCGAACCCTGCACCTGCGGCAACCGCGGCTGCTGGGAGCGCTATGCAAGCGCCACCGCGCTGATCCGCATGGGCACCGAAGCTGCCGAAAAGCATCCCGAAAGCGCGCTGAACATCGGTCGCAAGCTCAACGCCAAGGATGTCATGGATGCTGCTAAGGCAGGCGACCCCGCCGCAATGGAGGTATTCGACAAGTACACCACCTATCTTGCCATCGGCATGGTCAACATTATCAACTTTACAGACCCCGAGATCATCGCCATCGGCGGCGGCGTATCCGCGGCAGGCGAATTCCTGGTAAAGCCTATCCGCGAGAAGGTCAAGAAGATGGCATTCTACAAGGCAATGCCCCATGCCCGCATCGAACTGGCAACGCTGGGCAACGATGCCGGCATCATCGGCGCCGCCATGCTGGGACGCATCTGATCTTATCTCGTTTTCGGCTGTTCATTCTCCAAGGATGCTCTTTTAAGGGCATCCTTTTTTCATTGTTCCCGCCGCCGGATCACGTTATGTCTGACAGTTCAAAGCAGGGTTTAAGGAATATCGTCCCCAAATATTCTCCAAAAACAAATCCGTCCTTCGCCTGATTCGGCGAAGGACGGTCTGCGTTGATTGCAATCCCGGATTTCCTTAGCGAAATTCCCTTAACTGATTTCCGTACTGCTTTCCTGCGGTTTGGGTTTCTGCTTTTCTTCCCTGGCTGCGGTAGGTCCCTTCAGTATTCTCCGATTCCGATGTCCATCGGTTCACTCGGCATCGATCTTTGGCACTTTCTGCTTTAAATCAGTTGATGATGAAGGGCTTGATCTCCTCGATCAGATCGTCGCAGGCATCTGAATACACCTCGACGGTCACCGGCTTGGACAGATCCAGACTGAATATGCCCAACAGGGATTTGGCGTCCACAACATGCCGCCCTGCCCGAAGATCAATATCGTAGGGATGCTTGCTGACGATGTTCACAAACGCTTTGACATTTTCAGCCAGACTTAATTTGATGTTGACGGCTCTCATGCGGATCTACCTCACTACTATAAGCATTCCTGTACGATATACTATACATCGTCCATGTAACGCTTTCAAGTAATTTGGCGCGATTTACTGACTTTTAAAACTGACGACGCACCTTTTTGCAAGTATTAATTTATGATTATGCATTCGTTGAATGTTTTATAAACTCAGGCTCAACTTTTTCCCAGCAGTCTGCGCCAACAGCTCATGTCCCTTTGCATTGGGATGAATACCGTCCACGCAGTAGTAATCGCCGATGCAGCGCACGTCCAGAAAGGCATCCCTCAGATCGAGCAGACGACTGCCGGTCTGCGCTGCCACATCGCGCACGGCGGCGGCATAGCGCTCCTGCCAGCGGTAGATATGCTGCACGTCGCCCAAAAAGTCGAGGATCGCATCGGCATTCAAACCACGCGATACCCAGTTAAAGTAGCGCTGCGCATCCAACGGCGGCGGCGTGACCAGCATTGCCTCCATACCTGCCGCACGCACGCGCTTGACCAGCCTCTCCAGTGCCTGAGAAAACTCATCCACTGTGGCACGCGGACGATGCTCTCCCGCAGGCGAGAGCGAGATCTCCTTCCACGGCATATCGCAGTCGTTTCCGCCAAATTCCAACACCGCCAAACCATCCTTTTTGAGAAACGCGTCCTTCATCCGCACCATGCCCTCGGCTGCCGTTGCGCCCATAACGGCATGATTTTCAATTTTACAATTTAATTTTCCGGAGATCAGATTGACACAGCTTTCCTTTAAAATGGCATAGCGTCCGCGCACTTCGTCATATATAACGCCCCTGCCGATCGAATCTCCCCATAAGCCAATATTTTGAACCGTCATTTTGCCATTCACCTCGCGCTCATCTGGTTTTTAAAACCAGAATACACCATTTCTACTATAATGTCAATCAGTTTTTGAAATTTTCTCTTTCAATTCGCAAAAACGTATGATATAATGCCGACATATCCCGCTTCTATTTATCATGAACCATGGAGGAATTCACTATGCAGAATATATCCCCGAATATGCCCCTGATCGAACGAATGGCACAGTATGAGCCGGTGGAATGGGCACTCATTCCCGATCTGGGTCTTTATATGGATCAGGTGCTGACGTATATCGAACAGCAGCTTGAACCACTCTACGGCGCGCAGGCAAAGGGAATCATCACCCCGTCAATGATAAACAACTACGTCAAAAGCAGTCTTATCAATCGTCCGCTGGGCAAGAAGTATTATCGTGAACAGCTTGCACTGCTGATGATGATCGTCACGCTCAAGCCTGCCGCATCGATGGACGACATCTCCCGGCTGATCGCCCTCAAGGAAAATCAGACCGTACAGCAGCTCTACGACGAATTTCGCAGCACACAGCTTCAGGTGCTGCGCACTATCTCCATCGATCCCTCCGCCAGCGCACTCCAGCTTGCCGTTACCGCCACGGCATACCGCCTCGTGACCGAATCTCTGCTCGATGCATAAACCCGCGACATTCGATCATCAAAAATATCATTAAACCATCATTGGATGCCGTTAAATATTTTCCGCCCGAAATCCGTCGCAGCCGTTTCCTTCATCGATACCAAAGACCATGATGCTTACTCCATGCTGTGCGCCATTGAAGCCTCCGAAGGCTCTTACGACGCTTTAGATGCATACGACAGTTCGGTAAAGATCTGGGCGCAGAGGGCAATGTCATCCTGCCTGAAAACTGCTCTTATCTGCTGCACCAATCTGAAACCGTTCGTCCGCTGCCGCCGTTTAACAAACTCTTGACGCAGCCCCGGTTTCTACGGTATAATGAAATCAACTCTTAATATAGCGAGAGGAGATTTTGCCATGTCTTTCAGGGAACATCTGTCGAAATACACGCCCAAGCGCATCCAGCGATGCGAGGGTGATTTCTACGTCGCACCCAACGGAAATGATGCCAATGACGGCTCGCTGAGGAAACCGTTTGCCACGCTTCAGCGTGCGGCAGAGGCTGTCCGCGAGCTGAAAAAGACCAAGAAGGGCGGCATCACCGTCAGCATTCACGGCGGCGAATACCTGACCGAGTGCTTCCATCTGACCGCTGAGGACTCCGGCACCGCCGACTGCCCGATCACCTACTGCGCCTATGGCGACGGCGAGGTCATCATCAACGGCGGTGTTACGCTGCACGCCATGGACTTCGATCCGGTCAGCGACGATGTACGCGAACGCCTTGATCCTGAAGCCAGAGACCATGTAGTACAGGTCGATCTTAAAAAATATGGTTTGACCAAGGCGGACTGGGGTCATCTGTGCCCCATCGGCAAATATATCACCGCCGACAAGTACGATGACTACATTCCGGACGTAAACTGCGAACTGTTTGTAAACGGCAGCCGCATGACGCTGGCACGTTATCCCAATAAGGGCTTTGCCCGCCTCAACGGCGTTGCCGAGATCGGCGATGTATGGGAATATCCCGAGCAGAACTACTACTATGACTGGAAGGAACGCCGCAACCACTACGGCGGCAAATACATGATGTCCAAGGGCATGAACCTGCGTGCCAAGAAGTGGAAGAGCTTGGAGGATATCTGGGTTTACGGCTACTTCTACCATGACTGGGCAGATGCTTCCACTCCCATCGAGCGCTTCGAACTGGATCACCGCACCTTCTATCCCAAGTACGTCGCACGCTACGGCGCAAAGAAGGATGCACTTTACTATTTCTACAACATTCTTGAAGAGCTGGATGTACCGGGTGAATGGTATCTCGACCGCGAAGAAGGTATGCTGTACTTCTATCCGCCGGAGGATGTGCCGGACCTGAACGCTGCGCGCGTTGAAATGACCATCAGCCGCGACAACATCATCCGTGCCGAGAACGTCAATTACATCACCTTCCAAGGTCTGACTCTCAAGGGCACCCGTTCCGACGCCCTGCACATCACCGGCAACAACAACACCATGCGCCGCCTGACCGTATTCGGTGTCATGGGCAATGCCATCATGGTCAACGGCTATCGCAACCTCATTTCCGAATGCCATATCTGCCACACCGGCAAGGGCGGCGTATTCGTGGAGGGCGGCGATTTTGAAACGCTCACTCCGGGCGAGAACGTGGTGGACAACAACCTCATCCACAACTTCGCCGAGGTCTATCTGACCTACTATCCCGCCGTACAGCTTGACGGCGTGGGCAACATCTGCTCTCACAACGAGATCTACAACGCTCCGCACGCCGCTATCCTTTACTACGGCAACGATCATATCATCGAATACAACCACATCCACGATGTGGTTCTGCTCTCCTCCGACGCAGGTGCCATCTACTCCGGTCAGAGCTGGACGCGCTACGGCTGCGTGATCCGCTACAATTGTCTCTACAACATCGGCTCCGAAGGCTTCAACCCGGACGGCATCTACTTCGACGATATGCTCTCCGGTCAGGAGACTTACGGCAACCTGATCGTCGGCGTCCGAAAGAACGCCATACTCATCGGCGGCGGACGCGACATCAAGGTATACAACAACATCATGATCCGCAACGGACGCAGCATCTTCTATGATGACCGCGGACGCGACGGCTACAAGAACAACGGCTGGGCGGCTTCCTCCGTCAACAACTACGAAACCAGCAATATGTGGGTGCGCCTGCGCAGAGTTCCCTATCAGAGCGAGATCTGGGCAAAGAAGTATCCGCGCCTGGCAGCCCTCAGCAGCGACTTCTCCAATCCCGACAGCCTCGACTTCCCGCCGAACCCGGCATACAGTGAGGTCTACAACAACCTCATCATCGATGAGAAGAAGATCGGCGTGCGTGCCTTCGGCGACGTACCGGTTATGAGCAGCATCCACGACAACGCCGTATTCGACGACGAGCTGGACGCAGGTTTCATCGAAGGTACCTACACCCTCATGCCCAGCGCAAAGGCATTCCTTGAAATGCCCGGCTTCAAGAACCTGCCGATCAATAAGATGGGCAGATACTAAGATTGTTTGAAGGTTTGATACAGCTCTATAATTCGTTCCGCCTCCTTCGGCTTCGCGCCGGAGGAGGCGGTTTTTAGA
>CAZYQB010000045.1:0-5112 GCA_964649595.1 uncultured Oscillospiraceae bacterium
TGACCTTTTGAATGCCATTCAAACGCGCTACCAACTGCGCTAATGCCCCTCGTTGCCTCAACAACGTAGAGTATTATAGCACGGGTATATGCGTTTGTAAATAGGTATTTTTGTTAAAAATTAGTCATGCGGATCGGCGGGAAGGCGGCTGAGGACCACCATACCACCGATTGGTACAGATATCTCCCAAAGCGGGGAAGGGGCATATTTGACGCTTTCCATCAGCTGACCGGTACAGTCGTAAACGGATAGATGATACTGTGCCTGCTTGGTACGCAGCACAATCTGCTCGGAAGCGGAGGCGTTGAACAGATAGATCGTTTCTGCGTCCGAAAGAGCCGCGGGGAACTGATCGTACAGTGCAATGGCTTCACGGTCATCCAGCCGTGTGCGCACGAGGGGATAGAGGTTCTGCGGCGACTCTACATCGATGGGCGCATGAAGCAGCTCATGATGTGCCGCCATAAAACTCAAGTAGAAGGACAGCATTCTGCGGTGAGCGTCGCTCAAGTCATCCAGCTTTACTGAGATCTGTGCTGTGCCAAAGATAGTGCCCAGCAGTTGACGCGCCGCATTTTCCACCCGATCCTTTGGATGCCACATCAGCATATCCGAATGTACGGCGGTCGAGCCGCTTAACAGCCGCAGATCGATCACACCTACGCGGTTGCTCAGCGGATCGGCGGGACAATCAGTGACCCGGAATATATTTCCGTAGGTGCGCATCGCCGGTCCGATATAGCTCTGTCTGAATTCGATCAAAATGTCCGGCTTGATCGCCTTGAGGGTGTTCATGATGTCGGTCATCAGGCGCACGGTGGCATCTTCGACCTTGATATAATCCATTTCGACGGTGGGGGCGGGAGACAGCGAGCTGGAGAAAATAGAGTCGATAAAGTCGAATTTAAAACCATCCAAGTTCCATTCTATGAGTGCGGCTGCAACGGTATCGGTGAGGAATTGGCGCACGACAGGATATCTGGGGTCGAGCACATGAACGTGCTGATCGGGCATATGGCGCAGGGTCATATCCTTGAAGGCATCATAATGCTCGGACCACTCGCCCAGCAGCGGTACGCCATACCACAGCATATACTTCATGCCCAGCGCGTGAACGGCTTCAACGTGTGCGCGCATATCGGGAATTTTGGAGACAGCGGGCTTCCAGTCGCCGCAGTAGCCGTAGCTGCGGCTGCTGTCGTCAGTCTGCCAGCCATCGTCTACGATGATGGTGTTCATGCCCAGTTCTGCAGCGCGCATACATTCCTGTTCGATCTTATGCGCGATCGTATTTTGATGAAAGCTGTACCATGCCGAATATAACGGCAGATAGGCATCGTTTGGCACAGGCATGGGCGTAAGTCCGCAGTCGGTTTCCCACCAATGGGAAACTTTTTGAAGCGCCTCGGCAAAGCGCACATTTGAAGTGTCCCGATATAAAACGGTGCTGTAGCAGCAATTAGGGTCGGCGGTATTGAGAGGGATTCGCACTGCGCACTTGAGCGTGCCGTCCTCTTCGTGAACGCCCAGTGACCAGAAGATCTCACTCAGTACATCGCTCAGCGCTACGGTCAGGCGGCTGTATCCGGTGGTATTGTAAAAGCAGAATACCGGTGCGCCGGAGGAGATGCGCGTTTTGACCGGCGGATTCCAGTCTATGCGCAGCGCACGATTTTTTCCGCAGGAAGGAAACCATTCATATTCAATATCGCAAAGAGGGAGCGCCCAACTGATTTCAAGCTGTGGCTTTTTACAGATCGAGATGGCACTTTGTTCCCATTGAATGTGAATCTCCGTCTTTGAATCATCCGGTGATTCAGCGGATATATGCGATTCAAAAGACGTGGAAAGCGTCAGATCATTCCAGGTAAGGCATGAAGTCATTTCTTAAACCTCCGGCATTACATTTATAAACTCAGCCAGCTGCGCAGTGCGGCGGCATCGCGCAGCAGGGCGTCGGTGGAATCGTTTTGAACGAACTCAAGCAGTATGCAGCGGGTTTTCAGCAAGAAGGGCGGCTTATGAAGCAGCGCAATGGCTGTTTTCCACATTTCTTCCTCTGCTGCAAGCGGAAGGCGGCATCTGCCGTCGTTGCCTGTCCAAGAAAAGGCGTGGATGTGCCCAAGTCGATCGGACAATTCACAAAGAGAGTCGAGCCGTTCGCACAGCGTGCGGTCAAAGCGCGGCTGCCAGTAGAAGTTGAGGCAGTCGGAAAATTCGACGGTCTCCTGCAGCAGACGGCGTACGCTTTCGCGCTCGTCGGTCAGCGTGCGGATGTGATATTCGGGTGCGATCGTTAGAGAACGCAGACGGGCTTCAAGCGCACAGTTCAGCAGCGTATCGATCAGGAGACTGCGCTGCGACTGAACAGCGCGTGATCCTTGAGTGCCGCACCAGATGCGAACGGTCTTTGCACCCAGTGCCTGTGCCGTGTCCAGACATTTTTTGAATTCGTCCATCGGCTGCCCGAGTCGATAATAGCTGCCGTAGGAGGGAAGCATGATGCCGTGATCGCGGCAGATGCTGCGAACTTCGGCGGCGCGCTTGAGATCTCCGGGCGGCATATGAACATCGCCTCCCCATTCTATGGCAGAGAGTGCGGCACGGCTGCATACCTCGCAGATTTCCCGTACGGATCTGTTGCGAAAAGTAACCGATGTTAGACCGGCGATCAGCATGGTAAAACACCTCTTTCGGCAGGTATGGCGATCAACTCGTCGAGCAGCAGAGTGCGCATTTGCTCCGCATCCAATCCGGCATCCTCCGCAGCGCACAGCGCCGAACCGAGCACGGCAGGCGCGGTCGGTTGAAACAGCTCATATTCCGTATTCAAGCGTTTACGCACGGCATCTTGAAGCAGCGGTGAATTCCACAGGCTGCCCACGAGTGCTGCTTTGAAGGGCGAATGAGTGAGCAGTTTCGCGCCTGCGCGAATGAGCAGACTCAGCTCATCTGCGGCTCGGTCAAGTATGGATAGAGCGATGGGGTCGTGCTGTTTAGATGCCGTGAAGATCAGCGGTGCGAAGGCGGCAGCAGCGCTTTTGCCCTTTGCGTAGATTTCGGGAATGCAGGTGCGTACATCTGCATGAAGCTGCCCATCAACCAGCTCGGTGAGCAGCGTGTGCGCGCCGCGCCCGTCTTTCTCACGCAGTGCCGCATTGAGTGCTTCACGTCCGAGAAAGAATCCGCTGCCTGCATCATCGATAAGATGTCCCCAGCCGCCTACGGTGGTGAACTGCCCCTGATGCCGCACAAACGCGCTGCTGCCCGTGCCTGCAATGACCGCCATGCCGTCCAACGTGCCCAGACCGGCATAAAGGGCGGTCAGAGTATCTCCGGCAACTCGAACGGATGCTGCACACGGCAGGGCGGCGCGCAGTTGTTCGGTGATCTGGATACGCATTTTTACGTTTCCGCCGCCGGAAAGTCCGGCAAACAGCGCGCGAAGGGGCGTATTCAATTCGTCGATTTCGCAGAGCAGTATGCGCAGCTGCTCGACCAGCCTCCTGCAAGCTTCCTGTGCGCCCAGCTCGGATACGCTTCCGCCTGCAAATATCATGCGGCGCAGCACTTTTCCGCCTGAAGTAAACAACAGCAGTTCATTCTTACTGCCGCCGCCGTCAATACCGATCAGCATGAAATAATCTCCTAAAAAACAAGATCGAATGAATGTATTATACCATGTCGTATGTCAAAAAACAAGTTGCTGCGGCTTTGGAAGAAACGCCATCCCATTGCGGCGAATAATTACAGAAAATGTGCGCACAATGGAAACGGAGGTGCTTTTTATGGAGAAATGTCGGCAATGGATAACCGGGATCGGAATGGTTGCCGCGCTGTGCCTTATTTTGCTGTGCGCATGGCTCATATGGGTAAGCGCAGTGGCGCAGATACGAAGAGAGGTGCATGGCGCGATATTTGTATATCATCCGCAGGAGGTGGGTCTTGATGATTAAAGGCACAGACAGCGGCAGAACGAAGCCGCCGGTATTTTTTCCGGGTATGGGAAGTCCGATGGAAAATGAAATAAGGCGTGTGGAATTTGATGCGCAGTCCGTTCAGATTCGTGCGCAGAAGAAAGGGCACAGAGCATGAGCGATCAGCAGAAACAGAAAAAATACAGACAGTATGATGAGATGGTCAAGCGGCTTACGCCCAACAGCAATTATGTTCAGGGTTTTGTGCGCGCCTTTTGGGTGGGCGGCGTGATCTGCACCATCGGTCAGCTGATTTCGATGGCAGGTGAAAAGTTTCTGAACATGACCTCATCCTCCGCAGCCATGTTTACTTCGGGGGGGCTGATCGTTCGGGGCACCACGCTCACCGGTTTGGGCGTATATGATGATATCGGGCGGTATGCCGGTGCAGGCTCCATCGTGCCGATCACCGGCTTTGCCAATTCGATGGCGTCGCCTGCGATCGAGTTTCGACGGGAGGGTCTGATTACGGGCATTGGCGCCAAGCTGTTTGTGGTTGCCGGACCGGTGCTGGTGTATGGTATTTCCAGTTCGATTGTGGTCGGACTGATCTACTATTTTGTGGGGAAGGTGACGGGATGAATCAAACGATAGCATATCGGCAGCGGATTGCGGTGCGCTCATATGCCAGTACCGTGGGACCCAAGGAAGGCAAGGGACCGCTGAGCGAATATTTCGACTGTATTTTGGCGGATGACCTGTTGGGAAAGCCTACATGGGAGCAGGCGGAAAGTGAAATGATCCGCCGGACCATTCTTCGCTGCATCGAAAAAGGCGGCGCATTGCCCGAACAGGTAGGCGTGGTGCTGGCAGGCGATCTTTTAAATCAGCTCATGTCCTCGGGATTTGCGGCGCGATCACTGGGCACGCCGTTTTTCGGACTGTACGGTGCGTGCTCCACATTCGTAGAGGGACTGGTGCTGGGCGGCGTGTTAGTAGATGGAGGATATCGGGGCAGTGCGGTGAGCGCCGCATCCAGTCACTTCTGTACCGCAGAGAGACAGTTCCGCCTCCCGCTAGAGCAGGGCACCGTTCGTCCGCCGTCTGCGCATTGGACAACTACGGCATCCGGCGCTATGCTGCTGGACAGGCAAAAAAAAGTCCGCAACGGCGCGGCTTACACACGGCACTATCG
>CAZYQB010000045.1:5122-11204 GCA_964649595.1 uncultured Oscillospiraceae bacterium
AGTGATCGATTATCAAATCAAGGATGCAAATCATATGGGTGCGGCAATGGCTCCGGCAGTTGCCGATACCATTATGGCGCATTTTCAGGATACGGGACGGGATTTTCGGGATTTTGATCTGATCGCAACCGGGGATTTGGGCTATATCGGCAGAAATCTTCTCAAAGAGCTGCTTTTGCAGCGTGGAATAAAAGTAGAGGATGAAAAGCTGATCGACTGCGGTGCGAGTATGTTCTATCAGGAGCAGGATCCGCACGCAGGCGGCAGCGGCTGCGGCTGCGTGGCATCGGTGACGTGCGGCTATCTGATGAAGCGCATGGAAAGAGGGGAGATCGATCGGATGCTGGTGGTCGGTTCGGGTGCGATGCTGTCCACTACCAGTCAGCTTCAGGGGGAGAGCATACCGGGAATTGCCTATGCGGTGTGCCTCAAAAAGGAGTGAGCGCATATGGGGGATTTTTTCTGGACACTCGCAAAGGCGTTTGTGGTAGGCGGACTGATCTGCTGTGTGGGGCAGGCACTGCTGATGTTTACCAAACTGGGCAGCGCCAAAATACTGGTGCTGTTTGTGGTAAGCGGCGTGGTGCTTACCGCAGTGGGCATCTATAAGCCGCTGGTGGACTTCGCCGGAGCCGGTGCCACCGTGCCGCTGCTGGGCTTTGGATATTCCCTCGCCAGCGGCGCCATGCAGGCGGTTCAAACGGAAGGCATACTGGGTGCGTTCACCGGCGGCATCGTGCGCACCGCTGCAGGCATTGCTGCTGCCGTGCTGTTTGGACTTGCCAATGCGCTGATCTTTAAGCCGCACGCAAAGCGGTGAGGATGTTTGCCGAGCGCAGGTAACAGATAATACGCAAGCCTCCACACGGAGGATGATCCTGTGCGGAGGCTTGTACATTATTTCTCTCTTGTATACAGCGGCACTACAAACGACATACATATCGTCATTTCGCCGTCTTTTTCCGAAGGTGCCGCATAGAACTCATCGCATATATCCATCAGCTTTTTCATCAGCGGCAGAAAATCGGGAGAATATTCGCGGCGCAGCAGAATGGAGTCGCCGCTGATGGTCAGGTGTCCGTTGAACTGTGGATCTACCTTTGCGCAGACATCCAAACCGAATAACTCTGCCATCTCGCAGACAGACTGCGCGATGTATTCAAATTGTTTCCGACGTTCGGCATTTTCAATTTTCGGATACATTTTTTCAAATCGCTGCAGGGCGTCGAGCGCTTTTTCGAGCGCGCGCCGACCGATATCAAGCTCATGTGTTGAAAGATTTGTTTCCGGTCGCGCTTCAAATTCCCTCAAAATGCTGGCTGTATCCATGCCGACTTCTTTTTTGTGTTGATAACAGCATCGCTTTATCTGCATAATTTTGCCGCCTTTCGCGTGTAATAAGATCCCCTTTACATATATATACGCACATTCGCAGCGAAATATATCAGATAATTCGACATTTTTCAAAAAAATTGTCAGATGCCGAGTATTGCGCGGCATCAAAGCCCGGATGCAGCATCATTGCACTGCATTCGGGCTTTGGCGGTTTATATGATCTACTGTCTACAGCTCTCGAATGTTTTCCACAATGCTTCGCCGCATTACGGCGCGCACACCCATTGCAAGCGCTATGCGACACACTCCGGCGCATACTCCGGCAAATGCGATCATCAGCGAGAGCGACAGAACCACTGCGCTTCTTGCAGAGTAGACCTGCTGCTCAAGCATGGGCACGCAGATGCACGCGGCAATGCCGCCGATTAGCAGTCCGCACAGCAGACTCATATTGACCTGACGGGAATAGCATCCTTTCAGCACATCTCCGTTTGCCCCCACTGCTCGGAGCGTTCCGATCATGCGCTCGTCCGCACGGATGCGGCGCGATACGTTTCCTGCGATCATGCTGATGGAGACGATCAAAAACACCAGTGCCATGCAGCCGAAGCACAGAACCAACTGCTGCTTTTGCTGCTCTTCGCGTCGAATCGATGCCAGATAATTTTGGAAGAAATACCCTGTGCCGCGCATGGAGATGGCTTGGATGCGCTCTACCAGATACTGCTCCATTTCCGCGTCCACTTCGCCGAAAAGCTGCACGCTGATCTCGTTCAGCCAGCCGCCGCGCAGTCCCATGGCGCGCAGACCCTGCTCGGTTGTAATGATCCGTCCGTTATTCGAACTGCCAAGCTGAGAAACGCCCATGATTTCGGAAACTTCTTTGGAATGATCCAGCACCGCGCCGACCTTTACGCTGCCGCGCATCACTTCAGACATCTGTGCAATCTGCCGTTCGCTGAGATTATAGTAATTTTCGGGCACTTCTTCATCCTCGCAGGAAATCTGCACGAAATCGAGCGTCTGTCCGGCGTAAAAGGCATCGTTGTGCATGGCAGAAACGTAGTCAACCGAAGGATCTTCGCTGTAGGTGTAGGTACCCCATTGGGTCTGATAATAGTACAGCGACGGCGCAAGTACCAGCACCTCGCGCCCCGCGTTGATCGCTTCAAGGTCGATTTTTCCTCCCACAACATACTGTCCGAGCGCATCCGCCTGCTGCTGCGTTATGACTACTGCGCTTACATCATAGGGAATGAGCAGCTTGTCTGTATCAAGGAACTGCTGCATCTCACGATGCGCTTCTTTCTCTGATCGGATATGGCTCTCAAAGGAACCAAAGCCGTCTATGGGCTGATAGGATTCATCCAGCAGATGAAATACCGGATTTATTTCGCCCATGAAATATTCATGCGGCTCATCCATCATCAGTACAGTCTGCAGACTGCGATGGGAACGTACGCTTTCCACCTGCGAAAGATTTGCCATCTGCGCCATGTCCTGATCGGTCAGATTGCCTTGAGTAATGACCGTGATATAGTCAAGTTCGCCGTATCCTTTGGGCGGCATACCTGCCATCAGGGTGAATGCTGCCTGCTGATCCTTATACCAGCCGCCCGCGTCGATGCGGCTGACAAAGCCCGCAAGCATTACGCAGACGAGCATCAGCGAGATCAGCGCGATCGAACCGAACTGTCTTGACGGATACAGCGTCAGCATCCTGCCCGAAATCAGATTCGGTACTTTGAATTTCATTCTGGGCTTAATGCGTTTTGCCTTGCGCAGAACGGCAGTATTCCGGATCACGCTCATGGGCATGATGCAGGATGCTCTGCGAAGCGGCAGCCGCGAGGAAAGCATTATGCACGCGCCCGACAGCAGAATGATGGGAATCAGAATATCCGGCGTAGGTGCAAAGATTATGTTTTCGGGAAACAGACGCGCCATGCTCCACGCCGCAAAGCAGCCTGCCGCCACTGAGAAGGGCGTGAGGATCAGCGTCAGGATCCACGATTCACGTCCGAATATCTTCCGAATCTGCCGCTTTGTTGCGCCGACGGCTCGGAGCATACCGATCTCCTCGCTGCGGTGGGCAAGGCGGCTGCTCATCGCCTGCGCAATGCCTATGCCGGAGGCAATCAGCAGCGAAATGCCCATCAGGATCAGCATCAGCGATTCGGTGGACAGAAAGCTCGTCACATACACGGCAGTCAGATCTCGAATGTTGTGGGTGGTGGTCGTGATTCCTTCATCGAACACATAGAACGCGTCATACAGATTGCCCAAATTTCCGTTTTCAAGCCGCGTCCATGCAAGAATGACTTCTTCCAGCGTATGGCTGTCCGAAAGCGTCATTACGCGGATCACTGATACTCTGCCGGTGACAAATGGCGGCTCGTCGGGATGAATGAGCGCGGCAGGCATCTGAGAGGGATGCTCCCGACCGCTGATGAGTCCGAGTTCATTTGCCTGAAGTTGTTCGCTGCGCTCGCTGAGTATGCCGACCAGTGTGAAGGTTCGTTCTTCTTGAACACCGCCGATGGGCGTAAGAGAGAGCGAGATCGTATCTCCGATCTCGACTTCCATGCGGCTCTGCTCAATGACGCTGCGCTCGAGCGCGATCTCTCCCGCGCGTTCGGGAAGTCTGCCCTCCATGCAACGGTGAGAGAGCATATCGGCGGCGGTCTCATCGTAGAAACCTACATATTTTCCGGTCTTTTCGATCTGCGCGGTGACAGAGACATGACCCAGCTCGGCGAAATGTCCTTCGCTCATGAGGCGCTCATCGCTCACTTCGTTTTCCATCAGGATGATCTCCTGCCGCCCGATCTGTTCCTGCTGTGCCTTCTTCTGCGCAAGATAGATGCCCTGCACGCCCAGACACATACTCGTAACTAAGAATATCGACAGAAATATGCCTGCGGCAAGGCTGATATACGCCTTTTTTCCCGATCTGAGCGATGCCGCGGCGATATGGTTGATGGTAAGGCGTTTCACGCTCAAAACCTCCTTTCGTTTTTGGAATGGGCAGTAATGAAAGTTCTCCAAAGCCTCCCTCAGTGAGGCAATGTCATTAGCCCAAGCACAAACATTCGATAAGAGCAAGCTTGACTGAGGGAGTTCGTAACTCCTTTGGCGATAGTAAAGCTATATTGAAAACACAGAAAAAACGAACTCCCTTAGTCACCTTCGGTGACAGCTCCCTCGAGGAGGGAGCCGATGACATTGCCTCTCAAGGGAAAGCCTTTTGGCATTGCCTTTACAGCTCACGAATATTCTCCACAACGCTCTTTTTCATGACCTCGTGCAGAGTTTTCTTCATTGCCAGACGGCAGCAGCCATAGCATACCATTGCAAAGAGCAGCATGATAAGCACGACCAGCCACCCGGAGGGCTTGGTGTATACGCTTTCAAGGCTCTTGAAATACAGCGGAACGGAAAGGATGAGTCCTGCAAGGATGCTCACCGAGATATGCCCCGAGTAGCATTTTTCGATGACGCGCTCATTTGCGCCGACCGCGCGCAGCGTGCCGATCATTCGCATATCGGCGTGGATTCTGCGGCGGATGCTGCCGGAGATGATGCTCACCGACACCGCGAAGAAGGTTACCACCACCGCAAGCAGCGCCATAGCTATTTGGATGCTGGACTGCCGATCACTTCGATCCAGTGCAAGGTTGTTATGTATTCTGATCTTCGTGCCGCGCATGGCGATGGTGTTGATGCGCTCCTCGATCTGCGCTTCGGTTTCCAGATCCACCTCGCCTTCGAGATAGACGTTGATGCTCTGCCAGTTGTCGGTTTCCATGCCCAATGCCTTTAGACCCTTCTGCGTGGTGATGATGCACGGCTCATTGCCGCCGACCGTATTCCAGTCTTCGGGCATATCGTCCAGTACCGCGCCGATGGTCACCAGCGCATCCTGCCGCTTGGCATCCGTATACATGGCTTCATAGTAATCGGTATCATTTCCGTACTTATCATAGTCGGGATATGCGCCGGTCTTGGAAATATAGATCAGCGGCAGCGCCTGCCCTGCGGTGAAATAGTCGTTTTGAATGATGATATGAGACTCATCTTCTACATACGTTTCTCCGCGCACCATTGACGCGGTTCGCCAAGAGCCGCGGCTGTCAAAAATCTCTACATACATATTCGGTGCGCATACGAGCACTTCGCGCCCCGAATCGAGTGCGGCAATATCTACATCTCCGTCTACGACATACTGCTCAAGCGCCTTTGCCGAATCGATGATAGCAACGTACAGCATCATTTCCAACGGAATCTTTTCTACAGAAAACATATCCTGCATCACTTCAAGCGCTTGGGTTGAACTTCCGTACAGATGGTCATTGGTTCCCATGTATTCATAGTAGCCCAGCTTCTCAAAATACGGCGTTACCTCATCAAGCAGCGCGTTCACCTTTATGAGCGATTCCACCACGACGCGATCTACCTGAGGGATGGCGCGAATCTGCGCAATGTCCTGCTCGGTCAGCGTGCGCGGCGAGGTCAGATCGATAAAGGAATTGAATCGGCTGTAGGAGTCGTTGTACAATTCAAACTCGGCTCTGCCTGCAAAAATCGAGGTTCCAACCGAATGCAGCACATACACGCCCATTCCTGTGCAGTAGATCATCAGCGCCACCAGCACCGCTGCGCCCAGCTGACGGGTCGGGTGAATGCGGAACTGTCGCGAGGAGATCAGTCGGGGCGCAGAAAACTTCGTTCTGCTTCGGATCGACTT
>CAZYQB010000046.1:0-10976 GCA_964649595.1 uncultured Oscillospiraceae bacterium
GCTGATGGTACTTGGTTGGAAACGACCCGGGAGAGTAGGACGTCGCCGGATTCCAATTTGCGAAGCTGTTTATCAGACAGCTTCGCTTTTTTTGCTTGTACAGTTTTTTCGTTTGTACATAAATGATCGTCCTGCCGAGTAAAATCAGCTCGGCAGGACGATCATTTATTGGTTTGTGAATTTAGATAAGAAGGAGGATTACTTGATTCGGAAGGATTTGATCTCGTAGGGCTTGATGTCGAAGGTGATGGCGCTGCCGGAAAGGTCGGCATCTTCTATCGTAGCTTCCATCAAATTGCAGACGACGGCGCTCTCGGGAGCAAAGGAGAGATTGAGCTTCACGCCGGTGCTGCGGCGACCGTAGCATTCGTATACGCGAACGATGGTGCCGTCTTTGTCGAGGGCTTCCTTGACGACCTCAACGATGACATTCGGCTCGGCGACGCAGGCAAACGGTGCGCACATCTTCCTGCCGCCTCCGCCCGCTGCGGTCAGCACCGGCACATTCAGGCGGTACGCCATATCGATGGTGCCTGCATCGCGCCAGCCGCCGACGTGGGGCATCAGCGAGTAGGTGAACTCATGCACTTCGATGTCGGCAACGGGGTTGGGGGAGATGGAGGACTTGAGCAGCGTCAGCGCCATGCTCTTTTCGTTGATGGAGTGACCGTACTTGCAGTCGTTGAGGAGCGACACGCCGTAGCCATCCTCAGAAACATCCACCCACTTGTGGGCGCATACCTCAAAGCGTGCGGCATCCCAGCTAGTGTTGGTGTGAGTTGCGCGCTTGGTGTTGCCGTATTGGATGTCGAAGGTGGCTTCGTTGTAGAAAATGTCTACCGGGAAGTGTGCCTTGAGCAGATACTGCTTTTCCTTCCAGTCAACGGTGGTCTTGAAGTCGATGCGGTCGATGTCCTGATACAGTATGATGTCCTGAGAAATGGTGGAATCCATGTAGGCATATACCGCGCGCAGAACGGTCATGACCGGACCGCAGGAGACTACTTGCACACTTCTGAGATCGTTGACTTCCCAATGACGGCGCTGGTAATAGATATTGATATCCCATGCGTCGTAGTTGTGGGGTTTGTTTTCATAGCATACGATGCGGTTGAGTGCTTCGCCCTTCTTTACAAGCTGGCGATTGCTGCGCTTGTCGATCAGGCTGACGATGCGCATATCTGCACCGAATGTGCCGGAGAAATACTTGGTCTCAAAGTTTTTCTCGTTGGCGGTCATAGCGGCGTCGTCCGCTTCGGCGGTGTCGAACCAGAAGGCGGTGTTCGTCATCGGCTTCATGCCCTCAACATAGGCGCACGCCCTGCCTTCCACGAACTGGACAGGATAGCGCTTGCCATCGGTGTCGCGCAGTGCCTTGACACTCACGGGCGCGTCGAACCAGATCACGTCATTGCGGACATGGGAGAGAGAGTTGTACGCCAGCACGTCGCCCGCGCTGCCTTTGGACAGGGCGGCAATGGCGGCTTTTTCGATTTTGTTGAGCTGGGCGAACAGCTTTTCATACATGATCTTGGAATCGTCGTAGACCTTCTTGATGGAAGAACCGGGCAGAATATCGTGGAACTGCAGGGTCAGCACGTCCTGCCAGATGGCGTGCAGCTCTTCGGAGGGATACTTGAATCCGACTTCCCTGGCGGCGCGGCTGCACCACAGTTCAACGTCACGCAGAAGAAGCTCGATCTTTCGGTTGCTTCGCTTGTTGCGTCCCATAGCGGTGTAGGTGCCGCGGTGATACTCCAGATACAACTCGCCCGACCACTTGGGCAGACGAGGATCGTCCTTGACACGTTTTTCCAGACTCTCAAAGAAGGGTCTGCCGTGAGTGTGCGTTACGACCGGTGTATTGGGCAGCGGCACGTCCATTCGCAGCGCGTTTTCTACCATCCATTCGGTGGAGCCGCCGCCGCCGTCGCCATAGCCGTAGGTAACGAGATAATGGTTATCCAGTTCTTTGTTCTGGAAGCGCTTCCAGCCGCCGGCGATCTGAGAGGGTCTCATCATTCCGTTGTAGGTGGTATAGAAGGAGAGATCGCCGAGTCCGTGAGAGGTATCACCGTAAAACTCACGAGTCGGGGCGAAGTGCGCGAGCACCTCGCTGCCGTCGATGCCCTTCCACATAAAGGTATCATAGGGCGTGCAGTTGTATTCGCTCCAGCTGAGCTTGGTGGTCAGGAAATAGTCGATGCCGGACAGCTTCAAGATCTGCGGCAGGGCAGCGGAATAGCCGAATACGTCGGGCAGCCACAGCGTGCGGCTGGGCTTTCCGAACTCGCGAGTATAGAACTGCTGACCGTGCAGGAACTGACGAACCAGTGATTCGCCGCTTGTCAGGTTGCAGTCGGCTTCGACCCACATACCGCCTTCTGCTTCCCATCTTCCTTCTGCGACGCGCTGACGGATGCGCTCGAACAGCTCCGGCTCATCCTCCTTGATGACGTTGTATAGATGCGCCTGAGAGGACATGAAGGTGTACTCGGGATATTGTTCCATCAGCTTGAGAACGGTGGCGAAGGAGCGAACCGCCTTGTGGCGGGTCTGATGCAGATCCCACAGCCATGCAACATCGATATGAGTATGACCGACAGATTCGGCGAAGGCTTCGGGAACGATCTTGCGGCGCTCGTCGTAATAGGCAGTTTTGATGTATTCGCGTGCGGCGGCAACGGAAGCATCAAATTCCTTGCTGTGCGGGCGGCGGATGTCCAGCATATCGATGGTGCGGGCGATCTCTTCGAGCGTGATTTCGCGGTCGCGTTGACCGGCATCCTGCAAAAGAGCTGCCTGATAAGGCACGTCGATGTCGTAGATGAGCTGCATGAAGTTCCAGTTGATATCCTGCAGCTTTACAGTCAGATGCGCCGTGGGGAACGCACCGTCTCTGCGACCGGAATAGCCGTTTAGAACGATGTCAAAGGTCTCGCCCGGCTGCGCCTTCTCCTGCAGCAGCAGGGTAGTATGATTTACGTCAAATGCCTGCTCGATGCGTCCGTTGACGCGCACGACGAACTGAGGATTCTTGACATCCCATTGTCTTTCCGGACTGGTGGAGATGGAGATGACCACGCGGTCGGTGAAGGTTTCCGGAACGGTCACGCGGAAACGGAAATCTACCCATTTGGTGTCCTCGCCCCAGAGAGAGCCGTTGACAAAGGGCTTGAATACGGTTTTATTGGTCTGAACGTAGGAAATGCCTTCCGGCTGCATGAGTTTTTCGGCATACTCGATGCCTTCGATCATCAGCGACTGACGAGTGGTGATCTTCTTGAGTCCTTCGAGCATTTTGCGGATGCGCGCATCCAGCTGATGCATAATCATATATGTCTCATCCTCCCTTATAAATAAGGTCTGCCTGATATATACATTATCACATTTGCGCGTGAATGGGAAGAAGAAAATTCAGGTGTGGTTTATTGGAATGAAAGGGCTTATTGATACAATCATTTGCACATTCTCCGGCGGTGTGATACAATAGAGAAAATCACTTTTTACTTTCGATCGTTCGGAGGACAAACCATGCCGCTTTGCAGTTTTGCGGAAAATCAAATGATGTTGGGCATTACGCCCGTGGAAAATCTTTTTATACAGGAATATATGCCGCACGCGTCCGGCGATTATGTGCGCGTATATCTGTACGGATTGATGCAGTGCTATTATCCTACTGCTGACATGACCATTGAGCGCACCGCGCGCATACTCGATTTGAGCGAGGACACGGTATTGAGCGCCTTTCAGTACTGGGAACGGCAGGGAATCATTCAGCGTGTGAGCGACAAGCCGGTTTCTTACCGCTATTTGAACATCGCTTCTATGATGGGCGAAGAATCGGAAATGGATCGCGCCATTTATCGTCACCGCGATTTCAACAGTCGCCTTCAGAAGATATTCGGAAATCGGCTGCTTCAGCCCGGAGAATATTCGATGGCGTGTGAGTGGTTGGAGGAACTGAAGCTACCCGAAAGCGTGGTGCTGATGCTGGTGAAATATTATGTGAACAAGTTCGGTGCGAAATGTCAGTTCAAGTCGATCAATAAATTGGCGCTTAAATGGGCGGAGGAAGGCATACTGACCGAAGCGCAGGCGGAGGAGAGGCTGCTTAACGAGAGCGATACATGGAAGCTGTGTGAGCAGGTGCTGCGCCGTCTGAGTCTGCGCCGCAATCCCACCAAGGACGAATTGGCGCTTGCCAAAAAGTGGCTGGAGGAATGGAAGCTGTTGCCTTCCGCCGTGCTTGCAGCGTGCGCCGAAACCATCAACGGGCGAAATCCCTCGATGGGCTATCTGGACGGCATCCTCAAGCGCAACGTCAACGCCAGCACCGGCGCCGAAATGACTGAGCAGCTTCAGGATCAGCGCAAAATAGACGATGCCATCAAGAAGCTTCATGAAATTCTGGGAATGAGAAACGTAAGCCCCATGACCGAGGAGCAGCAGAACTACCGAAATTATATTGAAGTGGGCTTTGAGCCGGAGGCGATCATCCGCGTGGCGCGCGATCTTGCCATTATGCGTCCGGATGCTGATATGCAGATGCTGCACAAGCAGCTTGAATCCTTTATGACGCGCAATATGCTCACGCTCAAGGAGGTCGAGCCGTATCTCAACCGTCACAAGACGCTGCGCGATCAGATGGCGCAGGTGTTTGCGGCGTGCGGTCTGGAGAGAAGAGTCACTATGGCGGATGCCAATCAAATGGAGGAATGGCTCAAGAATTACGAGCTGCCGCTTATTCTGTATGCTGCCGAATGTGCGCATGGAAAGCTGATGCAGCTTCAGTACATTACCAAGCTGCTGGACAACTGGCGCAAGCAGGAGATCACTACCGTGGAGGCGGCGCGCGCGCAGCATAACAGCAATCGCAATGCGTACGCGCAGGGAACTGCCTTTACTGCGCATATGCCCACCGCGCTTAACTATCAGCAGCGCACCTATCAGGAGGGTGAGCTGGACTATTTGTTTGATCGAATGAACAAGTATGATACGGAGGAAGATGTACATGACGCGCAATGAAATCATTCGTTCATTACAAGAAGAATATGCTCATCAGCGGGAAAAGAATCTTGTAGAACATAATAGGCGGCTTGAAGAAGTGGCAAAGAAGGATTCCCGTATCAAAGAAATTGTTGACCAGTCTGCTGCGCTGTTTATGAGTCAGGCACGCTCTATTCTTGCGCGTCCCGGGGATGCCGAGCAGTTAAAGAAAGATATACTCAAAAAAGCGGCAGCGCTGAGATCGAAACAAGAGAAACGTCTCTTGGCGCTTCATCTGCCTGCGGACTATCTGGATCCTATTTATCGCTGCAGGAAATGCCGTGACACAGGGTATGTGGGAGACGGCATACGCTATATGTGCTCTTGCATGGAAAAAAGAGTGATCGAATGTGTATATGATTCTGCGCGAAAACGCGGTACGGTTCAGCATCGGTTTGATACGTTTGATGAAACGATCTTTCCGAATGATGTGCTGGTGGACGGAGTAAATACTCAAAGGCGGATCGCGCTTCGGGTTCGGCGGATGTGTGAAGAATATGCCAATGAGTACCCTCAGTCGGATACGTTAAGCCTGCTGTTGACCGGTGAAACGGGTCTGGGAAAAACATTTCTCCTGCATTGCATTGAAAATCGATTGATCGAGCGCGGCTATTCGCCCATTTCGCTGACAGCATATCGTTTGTTTGAAGCGATGAGAGGAGCACATTTTTCCGATGCTGAAAAGCGGTCGGAGTTCGATCAAATTACGAAATGCGACATTTTGTTGATTGATGATCTGGGCAGCGAGCCTGTTATGCAGAATATTACCATCGAGTATCTGTTTACGCTGCTCAATGAAAGATTGACTCAGCGGCGGCATACGGTAATTGCTACCAATTTGAGCATACTGGAATTGAAAAAGCGCTATGGTGAGCGAGTATTTTCCCGTCTGTTCGATACCATCAACGTGCTTCCGGCTCAGCTGAAAGGCAGAGATCTAAGGATGCTTATCGGAAAGGATGCATGATCGTTTGATGGAAAATGTTTATTCACTTCCTGCCGATGCGCATGAAAGAGAAGCATTTATCTTCATCCTCGATGCGCTCAGGCGGCTGAACATTCCTTTTGAGCTTGCCGAACATCCGGCGGCGCACACGATGGAGGACTGCAAGGTTCCCGAACGGCTGCTCGGTGGTGTGATGCCGAAAAATCTGTTTCTGCGCCCGCGCCGTCAGGAGGAGTTTTATCTGTGCGTGACCCGTCCCGCTGCTCTTTTTCGCACCTCGTCCGTGAGCCGTCAGGCGGGTGCTTCCCGGCTGAGCTTTGCTTCCGAAGAGGAGCTTGAGCGCATCATGCACGCCCGTGCCGGGGCGGCAGGTCCGTTGTCGCTGCTGTTTGAGGAAGCGAAGAATGTACATCTGCTTATTGACGAATCGCTCAGAGACGAGCCGCGGCTGATATTCCATCCCTGTGAGAATACACATTCCGTTGCGCTCTCCAATGAGGATCTCTTTAAACGTCTCCTGCCTGCGGCAGGACATATTCCGAGGTTTGTTGTGCTGAGTGATGCTCAGTAAACCCTATCCGTATTCGATTTCCCGAAAATATTTCCTCTCGACCACAAAACGAAAGGCAGGTCATTTCAATGCTCAAGGGTATCTCTCCGATCATTTCTCCCGATCTTATCAAGATCCTGATGGAGATGGGTCACGGCGATGAGCTGGTCATCGGCGACGGCAACTTCCCCGGCGCAAGCCATGCGCGCAACCTCGTCCGTCTGGACGGTCACGGCGTGCCGGAGGTTCTCAAAGCGATCCTGGCACTCTATCCTCTCGATCCCTATGTTCCCGCCCCGGTCGCGCTGATGCAGGTCGTGCCCGGTGATACCGTGGAGACGCCCATATGGGAGGTCTATCACGAGCTGTGCGACGCAAGCGAAGGCAAGAAGGTCGAGTTTGAACACGTTGAGCGCTTTGCATTTTATGAGCGCGCCAAGAAGGCATACTGCGTGGTAATGACCGGCGAAACCGCGCTGTACGCCAACATCATCATCAAGAAGGGTGTTGTGGTCTGATCGACCGATACGCGTTTTGATGAACAGCCCCAAAGCTCCCTGCCGCAGCGAAGCAGGGGGCTTTTTCAAAAAATGTGTATGCTGTGTGGGAGAGAATGTATGCTGCTGGATATGAAAGGTCAGGTGCTTGTCAAATACTGGATGGAGGAGTGCGACGAGGGGATCGCGCGCATTCCGGAGGGCGTCAGGGAGATCGGAGACGGTGCCTTTTCGGGCTGTGTGACGGTGGAGCAGGTGATCCTGCCCGACGGTGTGACAGCGATCGGAAGCAGAGCCTTTGAAAAATGCTATCAGCTTCAAAAAATTCATTTTCCCGATTCGCTGCAGATGTATGGCGATATTTTGAAAGTCTGCTTGATTATCCGGAGCAGTTGGTCCGACTGGTCGACCATCTGTGCCCAAAAAGGCTGCTGAGCAGAAAGGCGCTGTACACCTGCACAAATGCCGCCATTGAGAACGACCTGACCGAGGTGACGGCGATGCTGCTTGACTACCGGCACACGATGGAGGATACGGATGAACTGATGCTTTGACGAGAGAATTTATGAAAGGGATGAAGAGCATGGGCTCTAAGATCGTCGGCAGAACGCTCTGCCGCTATACGCCGTCCGACGGGGCAGAGGTATGCGTAGTGTCGAATCGAATTGAAAGCATTGCGGCAAATGCTTTTTCCAACTGCTCGACGCTCAAGCGTATCGTATTGCCCCGCTTACTGAAGCACATCGGGGCGTACTGCTTTGCCTCATGCTATTCGCTTGAGCAGATCGAACTGCCCGATACGCTGAGGGTGATCCCGGTGTCGGCATTCTGGTTTTGCTCATCGCTTAGATCGGTGTACATTCCGGCTTCTGTTCGGCAGATTGAGGGCTATGCGTTCAGTGCCTGCTCTGCATTGGAACATATTTTCCTGCCGGAAGGGGTCGAGCGTATCGGCGAGGATGCCTTTCGGGATTGTCCGCATCTGGAAAAGATCGATCTGCCTCATTCGCTGACGGCGCTCGGTTCGGGCGCATTCGTGAAATGTACGGCGCTCAAGCGCGTTCGCCTGAGCCGATCACTTTCGTATATCAGCGCATCCACCTTTTCTCATTGTACGGCGCTGGAGAGGATCGACATACCACCTTTGGTGACCGGCATCGGACAGTATGCCTTTCAAAGCTGCACCGCATTGGAAGAAGTGTTTGTGCCCGATTCGGTTTCGGTGATCGATCGGGGCGCGTTTAAAAACTGTACAAATCTGACGTACATCAGCCTGCCTGCCGGGCTTAAACATCTTCAGACAGAGGCGTTTGACGGATGTAACCGACTCTCCTGTGTCACACTGCGCGGCAGTCTCGCTTCCTATGGGCAAAGGGTAATGAATTGCCTGATGGGGCATATCGCACCCAAGGTGGATCGGCTGTTTGTCGAGTGGCTGTTCGATGGAGGGAATGAAGTGCCGCCGCTGCCGCTGTGCGCGCTTAGGAGCTATTTGCTGGATGCCGACAGCTATGCTGAAAAAGCACATGAGCAGTATCGCCGCCATCTGGGCGAAAACACCGATCAGTGGCTGGCGGAGGAGGTACTTTCGGGGCTGATGAAGGATGAGAAGCTGATGTATCTGTGCCTGAAGCGGACACTGCTTCCGCAAAGTGTGGTCGGAGCGTATATTACGCGTGCGCTTTCGGACTGCAGTATGGAGATCACCGCCATGCTGTTGGACTATCGCAGGGATCACTGTGCGGAAGATGACCTGACGCTCTGAGTCTGTATACTGACGGTATACATCCCCAAGGGATATTTTCGGAACAAAAGCCATGATGATATCGTCTTAGAGCATCATTGAAGAGTGGAGATTTACCGCACGACAGAGCAGAACGGGAGCAGCGCATGGAACTAAAGATCGTGGGAGCTATTTTGCAAAAATGTATCCTTAAACCGGGAGAGCATGAGGTCATCGTGCCGCACGGTGTTCGCATTATCGATTGGGCGGCGTTCGCTTCCTGCGCAGGTCTTAGGCGTGTGGTATTGCCGGAAGGATTGCTGGAGATCCGGCGAGGCGCTTTTCAGAACTGCCGGATGCTGATGGCGGTCAAGCTGCCGGAGCGTTTGAAAGCCGTTCATGAAAATGCGTTTGCCGGATGCAGTGCGCTTTGTTCAATTGTGCTGCCCGACAGCCTGACTGCGCTGGGTGCGCGTGCCTTTGAGGGATGCGTTGCGTTGGAGCAGATGAAACTGCCGCCCCGTCTCAAGCGCATCGACAGCATGACCTTCAGAAACTGCAAAAAGCTTCAGAAGGTATATTTGAACGATGCACTCGATGAGATCGGATTGGGTGCTTTTGAAAGCTGCACTGCGCTCAGGCAGATCCGGTTTCCCGAAAAGATGATCGCCATTGAGGAGCGCGCGTTTCGTATGTGCAGCGCGCTCAGGCAGCCAAAGCTGCCGCAGCGGCTTGAAGTGATGGGAGACAGATGCTTTGAAGGCTGTACTTCGCTCGTGACGCTGATCCTGCCGGAAGGGATTATGAGGCTGCCTTCTTTCTTGTGCAAGGACTGTACGGCGTTGGAACAGGCGGCGCTGCCTGCTTCGCTGAGCAGGGAGGTGTCGTGTTATGCAGAGAGTCCGTTTGACAACTGTCCGCGGCTGAAGCGGATGATCGTTCGCGGAGAGCTGTTTGAGCAGCTGCGCTCTGCGCTGCGGGAATTGTGCGATCAGCTTACGCAGCTGTATGTCAGTTCGCCCAAGGCGTTTAAAGATGCCGAATGTTTCAACTTTTACAGATACGGCGGCAAGCTGCTGCTGCTCTCTCTGCGCACCTATGCCGCGGATCAAAGCCGCTTTTCTCCGGAAACGCAGAATGAATATCATAAGTTTATACGACAGTACTTTTACAAGATATTTGGCAACGTGATCGATCATGCCGACCTCATGGGGCTGATCTGCAGCGAAGGGCTGATCGAGTATGAACCCAGATTTTTGCCGTATTATATCAATGCAGCGTTTGAAAATCCTGCACAGCTCAGCCGCTTGCTGCGCTATATGTGCGGCAGAAAGTGGTTTACCCACGAGGAGACGCTGAAGCTGATCGACCGTACCACCCAAATCGATCAGAGCGAAGCAACGGCGGTGCTGCTGCAGTATCAGAATGAACACTTTCCGGTGCCGCGAAGCGATGAGGACGATGATTCGCTGTTTCTGCCCGACTGGGATGAGCTGTAGAGACTTATATGACAAAAAAGACCGCATTGTGCGGTCTTTTTTGCAGAGGAATTACAGATTCCATTTCATTGGTTCATTGGGTGAGCAGACGGCTTCGATGCGCTGCTGTACTTTTTCGATGGGTTCGCTCAGTGCGACGGACAGCTCCTGAAGCAGCAGGTCGTTTGCCTTTTTATAATATGCGGCTTCGGTAGAGTTGGGCAGGCGGCTGCGTCCAATCGAATGATACTTTAAATAGATGGTTTTTGCGGTACACGCCATCGCTTCGCAGCTCCCCGAAGCAGTCAGTGCGGTGTAATGCTCTGACAGGCGTTTTTTGTCGCTGCTCTGACAGGGAACAGGCTCAAGCGAAGGCATACGTTCGATTAGACTCAGAGCGTCCGCTTTTGAAATGACCGGGCGCATGGAGATGGACGTATTTACGGGGATATAGATCATGCCGGAGTAAAACTGGGTCTCAAGAAAGTAGAAATCAGTTTTGACCATGCGTCCGGCGCGGGTGTTGGGCACGCCGATCTGTGCAACGCGGCAGATGTCGCTTCCGTTATATACGATGTAATCGCCGACAGAATACATTTGGTTCACTCCTTCTTCTGCGGTAAAATAAGAACGCGCCGTTCTGACAACCGGACTTACGTTCGTCGGAACAACACGCTGTATAACCATTTTATCATATCCGGGCGCGGAAATGTAAGTTAAAAAATGTGTGGAT
>CAZYQB010000047.1:0-10968 GCA_964649595.1 uncultured Oscillospiraceae bacterium
CGATCATCACCGTGCCGCCCGCTGCAATGCCGTCATCGATCAGGGTGACAAAATCGGTAGTGAGCGTAACATTCGCAGGGATCATTACACTCAGAGAGATCATATATGCGCCGCTTTCGGTCAGCGTCAGCTCGCCGCCCGACTTGAGGATCCCCACGGCGGATGATGTGCCGTTAAAGGGAACAATATCCCCTGCCGCGATATCCAGTCCGCCCTCCTGAGTAAAGTAGCCGTATACTGCTGTATTGGAACAACAGTTATTGCATCCGCAATTGCTGCAGCAGCCACAGCCGTTATTGCAGCCGCACACCGGGTCAACCGGTCCGCACGGACCGTAATAGAAGGGAGAATTGGAACAGGTGCTGCAGTGGGAACATCCGCACGACCTGCAGCCGCTATTTGATCGGCTGTTGCTCGTGCAGTTCGCAGATGTACTGCGCGGCTGTATGCAGCCGTTATTGCATCCGCAATTGTTCGTGCAGCTGTTGCTGCAAGTATTGCATCCGCAGTTGTTCACGCAATTGCCGCAATTATTCGTGCAATTGCTGCTGCAGTTATTCGTGCAATTGTTGGCGCAGCAGCCGTCGGCAGAATAATAGTTTGTGCAGTTGCTCCAGCGCGCACTCTGCAGTGCCTTGCGGCAGCCGTAGCTGCTGCTTCTGCGCTGAGTGGAAGAAGAACATCCTCTGCAAGCCATATTAAAAACTCCTTTCGCAAGAGGCTCCACTGCATCGTATGCGGCAGCACGCCTTTTGGGGAAAGGAGTTTTTTCTGTTATACGACCTGTCAGAATTCGATATCCAGTATGCCGCTTCTAAGCGTCATGCGCACGGTCAAAAGCGGATCGACCACCTGACAGATCGCCAGATCACAGATCTGCCCCATCACCATGACCAGATCATTATGCTCTATGTTTGTGCGCTTTTCGAGGAAGTCCAGCATCACGTCACTCGCCAGCTTTGCCGCCTGATCGAGTGTTTCAGCAGAAGCAATGGTCTGGAAGCTGCCCTCATACTCCAGCACCGGCAGCGCTTCCTGCCTGCCGCGAATGACACTCAGGCGCACCGTGACATATGCCGGACATTCCAGACCACACAACCCGACCTCGCCGTCACCCATCTGCGCGTGTACATCGCCCACGGCAAACAGCGCTCCGTCGACATGAACGGGCAGATACAGCGTGCTCCCGGCGCGGATCAGCCTGTTATCCATGTTTCCGCCGTGTGCGTGCGGCGTTTCGGTATCGATCGGCTCTCCTGCAGGTGCCGCACCGATCACGCCGATCATCGGCTCGACCGGAATCCGAACTCCTGCCAACGCGGCAAAGCCATCCTTGATGGACACTGCGCGCACCAGTTTTTTTGTCACGCGGTCTCCCATAAATCCACCGCCCGGACGGATGCGCATGGAGGCGTACTCATCCACCTCGATATCGAGGATCTCGCATTTGAGTGTATCGCCCGGTCTGGCGCCTTCAATATATATCGGACCGGTCGCCGGATTGCAGCTGTTGACCGGACCCGGTGCTTCACCGCGCGGATCATTTTCGGCGCGCAGGTTATTCATATAACAGTCGATGGTGCGGATGCGCACCGTCGCACCGTCAGGCACGCTCAGCACCGGTTCGGCATCTTTGGAAAAATATGTGATGTATCTGCTGTCGTCCAGATGATATATCTTCTTGGATTCAACACCGTTTTCCATACTCATCAACCTCCAGAAACAATTTCATCAGCTCGTCGCCCGACTTGATGATCGCCTGATCGCACGCACATCCTCCCCCGATGCCGCTGCCTGCGACAAGAATGTATTTCATGCGAGAATCCCTCCGAAAATACTTGCCAAAATCGAACAAATGATATATGATTGTATCATATACTGCCCGTCAAGCACAATACCCCTATATAAATTCTGATAATTTGCGGAGGTTTTCATGCAGAATCAACTCTTGCAGCTGATAAAAAACCAGATGTTTGAAGGATTTCTCCTTGTAAAGACTTCAGAACAGCGAACTTCCACCAACGGCAGCAAATTCCTGGACATGACCCTTGCCGATGTTTCCGGCGAGGTCAATGCCAAAATGTGGGACGGCAACACCCCGGCTCCCAAGACAGGCTCGGTAGTAAAGGTCCGTGCCATGATGAATGAATACAACGGCAGAGCGCAGCTGCGCGTGGATCGCCTTCGCGTGACCACCGAAAAAGACAATGTGGACATGAGTCTGCTGGTTCCCTGCGCGCCTGAACCGCCGCAGGATATGGAATCGCGCATCCGCGAGCGCATCGCCGCCATCCGCGATGATGAGCTGCGCCGCGTAGTCGAGTTCCGCCTCAATGAAGCGGGTGATGCGCTCTCCTACTATCCTGCCGCGCAGAAGCTGCATCATGCCGAGCGCAGTGGTTTGCTGCATCACACCAGCACCATGCTGAGAATGGGTGATCTGGTATGCGATGTATACCCCACGCTCGACCGTGATCTGCTGGCAGCCGGTGTCGTGCTGCACGATCTGTGCAAACTGACCGAACTTAATGCCGATGAAAGCGGCGTTGTGAGCGACTATTCCCGCGAAGGTCAGCTCTTGGGTCATCTGGTACAGGGCGTAAGTATGCTCATGCGCGCCTGCGAACAGGTAGGCGTGCGCGAGGAACTCAAGCTCATGCTCTCGCACATGATCCTCTCCCACCACGATCTGCCCGAATTCGGCAGCCCGCGCCGCCCGATGTTCCCCGAAGCCGAGGTACTGCATACGCTCGACCTGTTGGATGCGCGTATGTTTGAAATGAACCATGCTCTGAGCACCACCGCGCCGGGCACGTTCACCGAGCGCATCTGGTCACTTGAGCGCAAGCTGTATCGCCGCGAGCGCAGCCCCAAGCAGGACGACGAATAATTCAAAAGATACTTATAGCCGCCGCAGAAAGCACTCTCTATTTCTGCGGCGGCTCATTTTATGCATTTTGCTTTTCAGTCTGTGTCCGTTTTCGGTAGATGAGTATGGCGATCAGGCTTACAATGCCGGTCAGACCATAAATAATGATCGCCGCCAGATATTGCTGCTCGCCCAGCGCGTGACCGCTGAGCGTGGAGGTCAAAAGGGACGGAATGCGCGCAATGCAGGTCAGTCCGATCGCCTGCAGAACGCTCATCGGAGTCAGCCCCAGCGCATAAATCATGACATCCTTAGGCGTGCCGGGAATGAGAAAGAGAATAAACGTCAGCACCTTGAGCCGACGAGGATTTTTGAAGATCTCCAAGTTTTCGATATCATATTTGGGGAAAAGCGCCTTAATAAGTCTCATGCCGAATTTTCTTGCCAGCAGCATGGCAAGACAGCCGCCCACAAACGAGCCGATCATGCACAGCAGCATTCCCCTCCACGCACCGAAGGCATAGCCTGCTGCAAATTCAAACGGCTCACCGGGAATAAATGCAAGCAGTATCTGCACCGCGACCACCAGTAACATCACTACCGCGCCCCACACGCCGCGCTCATCGACCCACGCACGGAAGGCTACCGGATCGGCAACCAATTCCACGATCGCATTGCCCCAACGCACGCCGATGTATGCCAGCACCGCTATGATGAGACACAGAGATGCGATCCATGTCCATTTTTTCTCCTGTGCTTTCTTGCTCTGCACATTCATGATGATCCCTCCTTGTATTTTAAGCAGTGCTGTTATTATACAACATTTCCTGTAAATTGCATCGGGAAACCATTTGAGATTCCTGTTATTTTCCGAAAACTCATAGACCATTTGACAGGCATCGGCATACCCCATGCAATATGGTTGTCCGTATTATGCCGCCATCGGAGACGGGCATGAAGGAGATTCCCGCATCTTTGAGCATAGTTCCCTGTCGATGATTCGCCGCATGGTCAATACCCTGCAAAGCAAAAAGCTGCTCTGCGTTTCAGCACCGGTAAAATGTGGTATATTAAGAGACATAGCAATCGTTTCAAAATCAGCCGTTTATGAGGAGGTTTTCTGATGATATACGATGTAATGATTATCGGCGGCGGTCCGGCAGGACTTACCGCAGGACTGTATGCAGCGCGCGCAGGACTTAAAGCGGTCATGATCGAGCAGATGTTTGTGGGCGGTCAGGCGTCCACCACCGATCAGCTTCACAACTATCCCGGCTTTCCGGACGGCATCGGCGGTCCCGAGCTGATGATGCTCTTTGAGCAGCAGGCAGGCAATATGGGACTTGAAATACTGTATGATTCGGTCAGCGCTCTTTCTCTAAACGGAGAGATCAAGTCCGCCCGGACCGGCATGGGCGAAATTCAAGCAAAAACCGCCATACTATGCATGGGCGCTGAGCGTCAGCTGTTAGGCGTCGATGGCGAACAGAAGCTGACCGGACGCGGCGTTTCCTACTGCGCTACCTGCGACGGCGCATTCTATCGCGGTAAAACGGTCGCCGTGGTAGGCGGCGGCGATACCGCCATGGAGGATGCACTGTATCTTGCGGGCATCTGCGAAAAGGTGATCGTCATTCATCGCCGTGACAAGCTGCGCGCGGTCGGCAGACAGGCAGACGCGGTACGCGCACACGAAAAGGTAGAAATCATGTATGACACCCGCGTAGAGCGCATCGATTCTGCAGAAAATGGGCTGATTCTCTCCCTGAATGAGGAGCGCACGCTGAATGTGGACGGTGTATTTGTTGCCATCGGCACCCGTCCTAAGTCCGATCTGGTCAAGGGACAGGTCGAAACCGATGCCGCCGGCTTCGTGCTTGCAGGCGAGGATACCGTTACCAGCGCTGCCGGCGTATATGCCGCAGGCGACATCCGCAAAAAGCCGCTGCGGCAGGTAATCACCGCAGCCGCAGACGGCGCAGTAGCAGCCTATGAAGCACAGAAATATCTTGAGAACTAACACTTCATTCAAAAAGATCGAATACTTCATCAGCAGCGCTGCGCGATCCGTACAGCGCTTTGTTGAGTTGATACGAAAACATTGGCGCATGGAAAATGCTCTGTGCCGATCGACAATCACGCTGTTTCTGTTATAAGTCCAAAATCAAATGATCTTGGGGCATTTCCTACTATTTTCTGTTCGGTTGGGCAGATTTATGCTATAATTGAATCAATGAGCTTACGGGAGGTACACTATGAACAGAATCGAAACGCTGCGTATCACCGCATTGGAACAAAACTGCCTAAGCGAAGAGTTTTATTACCTGTTTTATAAAGCGTATTCTCAGTATAGCGCACTGAGCGAAACTGAGCGATACAGCGAAGCATACTATACTGCCTTCAGTACGTTGACACCCGTGATTGCTGAAGGCGAGTTGATCGTCGGCAGCCGAAACCTGCCAATGAGCGCCGCTGCTGAGCAGGAATGGAAAGCTGTTTATCTGCCGATCGCTAAGGAACGCCGCTGTCTGCAGGGGCAAGATTCTCACATGGCAATCGATTACGAGCTGCTTCTGTCCAAAGGCGTTGACGGCATCCTCCTGCAGATTGAATCATATATAAAAGACTGCACCGCAGAACAGGCGGCATTCTATCGCTCCTGTCAAAAATGCCTTGAAGCCGTCAAGGTACATTCACTCAGCTATGCACGTCTTGCATTGGAAATGAGCCGAAATACATCTGATCCTGATCGCGCACAGGAGCTTTTAAACATATCCCGAATCTGTGAAAAGGTTCCTGCCCAACCTGCAGAAAGCTTTTATGAGGCAGTACAGTCGGTTCACTTCATCACGCATTGTCTCTCGCTTGACCCGCTGAGGATGACGGGGCTTCAGTTTCAGCTGGGACACCCCGACCGTTATCTGCTGCCTTTCTACGAAAATGACATTCGCAAAGGTACCTTGACCCGCGAATATGCCCAGCTGATTCTGGATTGCCTGGGCATACAGATCAATATGCGCGTGCCGCACGGTCTGTCCAGCGGCTACATGGTCGGAGGACGAGATGCTCGCGGCAACGTGGTCGCAAACGAACTGACCGAAATGTGTATGCAGGTCATCGAGGATATCCGTCTGGTATATCCTGCAGTGGGATTTTGCTATACCGAAGGAATGCCGGAGAAATATTTTGCTCAGGCGTGCCGGCTGCTGCTCAAGGGTTACTCCCATCCGGCGATATTCAACGACAACGTCATCTCCCGAGGACTGATGCACTACGGCGTGCCTGCGGACGAGGCGCACAGCTACATTCACAGCACCTGCGTGGAGATTACGCCCGTTGCTGCTTCCAACGTATGGGTGGCAAGTCCGTACACCAATATGCCGCAGCTGCTGCTCGATTCCATGGATCGGGAATATGGATGTTTCGACGATCTGGTAAATGCCGTCATGCGGAAACTCGACCGCCGTATTGAACTGAACTTTCAGCGTGAAAATACAAACCGTGCCGTCCGTGCGCAGCGGTCGATCAATCCTCTGCTCTCCTGCTTCGTGAACGACTGTCTAACGCGCGGCACCGATATCGAGCAGGGCGGCGCGCGCTACAATTGGATCATGCCCTCCTTTGTCGGCATGGCAAATCTGGTGGATTCACTGTACGCACTCAAAACGCTGGTATTTGATGACAGGCGCCTGAGCATCACTGAATTCAAGTCCATTCTTGACCGCAACTTCGAGGGAAACGAAGCGCTCAGACAATACATTCTGCGCCGCATCCCTAAATACGGAAACGATATTGATGAAATCGATCGCTATTTCGGTATGTTCACCGAGCATATCATCCGCGAATGTGAAAAGTATGAAGGTCTGCATTCCAACGCCCGTCTCATTCCGAGCGTGTTCTGCTGGATCAAGCACGAGCAATTCGGCAGAAACACCTCCGCCACACCAGACGGACGACCTGCCGCATTTCCTCTGGGCGACGGTTCGGGTCCCTGTCAGGGCAGAGAAATGAACGGTCCGACCGCTTCCGTGCTGTCCTCCACCAAATGGATGCATGAAAAGCTGATCGGCGGCGTTGCGGTGAACCTCAAGTTCTCCAAAGCATCACTGGGCACCCACTCGCTGGATGCCGTCATGGCGATCTCAAAAACCTATCTGATGCGCGGCGGCTTTGAACTGCAGATCAATGTTGTGGATAACGAAACACTGAAAAAAGCACGCATGGATCCCGACCAATACCGTGATCTGGTGGTGCGCATCGGTGGATACAGCGATTATTTCGTGACCCTCTCCAGGCAGATGCAGGACGAGGTCATTGCGAGGACGGAGCATCATGTGTAATCAGACGGGAAATATCTTCAACATCCAGCGCTTCAGTACCTCGGACGGACCCGGCATACGCACGGTCGTATTCCTCAAAGGGTGTCCACTCAACTGTGCGTGGTGTCATAATCCCGAATCAAAAAACTGCCGCCGGGAACTGTTTTATAAGGAAGGATCATGCATCGGATGCGGCATATGCGGTGAGATATGTCCTTTAAAAAGTCATATTTTTTCGGGTGGTACACATGAACTTATCCGAAGCAGCTGCATTCTTTGCGGAAAATGCGCTCAGATATGTCCATCGGGTGCGCTGGAAATGTGCGGAGAAAATCAGTCGGTCGATGAAGTCATTTCTGCCATTCTTCGGGATGCGCCATTTTATCAGACCTCCGGCGGAGGGATCACGCTCTCCGGCGGAGAGCCGCTGCTGCAATACGAGTTTTCATTGCAGCTGCTCAAAAAAGCGAAGAAGCATAGTCTGCACACCGCAATAGAAACCAGCGGATATGCTCAGCATAACCTTGACGAAATCAGCCGTTGTGTGGATCTGTGGCTGTATGATATCAAGTTGATGGATGAAATGAAGCACATTCAATATACAGGTGTTTCCAACCGCATGATCCTGGACAATCTTCACCGCCTCAGCAGCATCGGCGCAAAGATCATTCTGCGCTGCCCCATCATTCCCGGCGTAAACATGAACGAGGCACACTTTGATGCAATCGCCGCGCTTACACGCCTTGACGGCATAGAGCAGATTCACATCGAACCTTATCACCCTTTGGGCATTTCCAAAGCGGCGCAGCTCGGAAAGGTTCAAGCCTATTCCAATGAGGCGTTTTTAAGGAAAGATGCGCTTCTGCCATTTGTTGAGCAATTACGCAGATCAAGCCGGGTCGAAGTGGTCATGTTATAATTGATCCGAGGATCCATTTGATAAATCAGAGTAACTTTGCAAAGTGGCTTCTTTGACAGACTGCAATCACGACCACCGACTAAGTCGATGGTCGTGATTATACTTTATGTGATCGATGCAATGCTTCTCGTTAAACAGAAATGTCCGTGTCAGGAGCAATTGTCCAGCAGCGGCTTAGTATTTTCCATGCACTCGATGTTTTCCATGGTCAGATTCGCGATTTCTCCTGCCAGCGAAATGGCATACTGACCGCGAGCTCGAACATTGCGAATGGCGATATTATAGGTTTCATCCGCCGTTGAGTGACGTGTTCCGTACATATTCACATCACCCACCCGCACAGCATACAGACCACTGTCCATGTGGGGAGAATTTTCCGAAGCATCATACACGCCGTCGATAAGTATATCATGCAGCTTGATTTCGCCCTGATTGAGCAGCCGCACGTTGGTGCAGAAGGCAGCAGTGGAGATGTTTTTGATCTGAATACGGCAGATGTCCGAAGGCAGTCCTTCCACGGCAAATTCTCTTTCCAACTGCCCGTTCAGCGCTGTCAGCGCAACCGAATCATCCTCCGTAAAACCGGTAATGTTTTCAATCGTGATGTCGTGGCATCCCTGCCTCAGATCAATTCCGTCGGCGTTTTTTATCAACGCTTCGGCACCTTTGGTCCGCTTGAGTCCGTGATAGGTATTGCCCTGCTCATCAACCGCTATATCACAAGCGCAAAAATCGATATTTCCCAGATAGCCATTGGCGCAATAGATGAAATTGAGCGCCCACCACCTTTGATTTCGACAGGAAATGCCGCTGATCTTAAAACCATCTACGTTGGTAAACAGCAGCAGATTGTTCTTCCAGATAGGCGGCAGACCGTTGGTGCAGTGCGTTTTCTCAGACAGACCGTTGTAATTTCCTCCATCCATGATCGCTTCTCCCTGTCCGAGGATGGTGATATTGTGATCGGTCCCTTTTGTCGTGCGCCCAATCTGCGTGCCGTGATGCTCGTTGACAAACAGATTTTCATAGCAGCCATCTGCCATTCTCAAATGACAGGAGTTCAAAATCAGTGTAAAGTTGCTCGGAATACGTACCGCCCAATGAATCATCCACTTCCCGGTAATGACCGCCGTACGGCTTCCGTTCTCCACGGCAGCGCGGATCACTGAAGAAATATACTCCGAACCGTTGGGCTTGAAAAACTTGTTTTCCATAGAATCTCACCTCACTTTTCTGTCTCATTTATAACATAAGCGAAGCAATGTGTCAACGAGCAAAATTCTGAAGATTATTAAAAGTATGCACATCGACCCAATAAACCTGCATGAAAGAGTTCTCCCCCTTTAACAAAAAATACGCTGACAAATAATGTTTGACTTTCACTGCATCATAAAGTGTGATATAATAAGCGCATCACGGATCGTCGGAGAATCGACATCCGACTGCTCAAGCAGAACGCAAAGATAAATATATCGCTGCGTCTGCGGAAAGGAAAATGTATGATGAATGTAGAACAAAAGGGTCAGTTGGCATTGGTGCTGTATGCACTCCAGCGCGATTTCTATCATCCGATAGGAGAAATCGCACTCAGCGGCTTTGTGGCCGAAAACACCATGCTCCTCCCGCAGGCACAGCTTCAGCCGCGCGATCCCCTGCCCGAAGGCACCGTTTGGGGCAAGGAATGGCAGTATGCATGGATGTTCGGCGAAATTACCGTGCCGCAGGAAGCAAAGGGCAAACGCATCGTTATGTCGCTCAATCCCGGCGGAGAAAGCACACTGTTTGTCAACGGTATGCCGTTCGGCACGCGCCGCGCCGAGTTTGTAACGCATCCGCATCATTACATTGTCGATCAGATGCTCACCAACGATGCACAAGGCGGCGAGACCTTCTCGCTGGCAATGGAAGTCTACGGCGGCACGCCCCTGCCTGAGGATGTCACCGGACGACGCGTAGGCGGTCCCATCTTCCCCGAAGAGGGCGTCCGCATGAAGAGCGCCCTCATGCCCACCGTAGGCAAAAACACCTTCGGCTGGTGGAATGAAGACGCATATCAGCTCTGGCTGGACCTGGATATGCTGCAGGATATTTATGATACTCAGCCGGAGGATTCCTATCTGCGCGAAAAGATCGGCTTTGAACTGGGGCGTCTGCTCGACACGATGGATATGGAACAGACGATCGACAAGCGCATCGAAGCATATCGTCAGGCTCGCGAGCAGATCTCCCCTCTCATGCAAGCGAAGAACGGCACCTTTGCACCATCTATGGCGATCGTAGGCAATTCTCATCTGGACGTAGCGTGGGAGTGGCCCATTGCCGAAACACAGCGAAAGACCATCCGCACCTTCTCTCAGCAGCTGCGCCTGCTGAAGGAATATCCTGAAGCACTGTACCTGCAGAGCCAGTGCGTGCTTTACGATATGGTCGAAAAGCAGTATCCGGAGCTGTACGCCAAGATCAAGGAAGCCATTGCAGGCGGACAGTGGATCGCCGAGGGTGCAATGTGGGTCGAACCGGATGCAAACCTTGCCGGCGGTGAAGCGCTGATCCGTCAGTTCCTGTACGGCAAGCGCTATTTCCGCGAAAAGCTGGGGGTAGACAGCCAGATCGCATGGCTGCCGGACTCGTTCGGTTACAGCGCAACGATTCCGCAGATCATCAAGGGCTGTGGCGTAAAGGGGCTGACCACTCAGAAGATTTTCTGGAGCTACAACGAAGCAGAGCCCTTCCCATATCATGCCTTTACATGGAAGGGACTGGACGGCACGCAGGTGCCGTGCTATCTGCATATGTGGTATGAATCCACCGTTGATGCGCAGACGCTGCATACTCGATGGGAAAAGAGACTGGGCAAGGAC
>CAZYQB010000048.1:0-10947 GCA_964649595.1 uncultured Oscillospiraceae bacterium
TCGGGTTGACGAGACCTACAAATTGCGGTAGACTAATATTGTATAAATTGGAGAAATTATTTCTTTATTTTAGAAAATATGCATTTTAGCCTATTAAATATGCATTTCAACTTGAAAAGGAGATGAGTATATGGTCATGATTGAACAGCGCAGGAAAGGCGTTATTACGCAATATCACCCCTGCCTTTATATCGGTGAAATTCAGGATACAGAAACGAAAGATCGCTTTCGTTTTCACTGCCAGCATATCCGCACCTTCGCACTGAGAGAAAAACTCTTCAACTCCAATCGCTTCAGCAATGCAGATGTTCTTCTCAAGCCCAATCTGACCGTTACTTACTGTATTTGCGAAAACGGCACTCAAAAGCAGGCGGGACGCATTGAATCCGCCGATCTTTCAGAACTGCAGCGCGATTTGACCGCGCCATTGACCGGCTATGTTCAAAGTTTCAGCCGCAGCCGTTCCTCTGCACAGCAGATGGCAGGCTGGCTCAATCCAAATGCAGGCTCCTTCGATGAAAACGGATCCATCTGGTTTGATATTGCCAATGTTGCCGATCCCGTATTGAAAGCCTATCTGCAGAGCAATCTGTGTGAAAGCAAGCCCTTCTGGGTGCGACATGAGCTGCGCGTAGCCTATTGGTGCGCCAACGTATCCGGCAATCTCATCAGCGCGGTCTACGTTCAGCTGACCGACGACTATACCCGCAAGCGCCTTGTCCAGCAGATGCCCGGCACCTCATATGGACTTGTTGATACCTCCTTTGTCGGCGCACCGCCCAAGACTGCGGTTATGCCCTATGTGGAACTTCCGCTGCCGATCCTTCCCCTTACCGCTGAGGAACAGCAAATGCTGCTGCGATTCCGCAGCGAAGCACATCGCGTCACCTCCAGAGAGCCTGCCATTCAAAACCGGCTCGATGCCTATTGGGCGCTGCTCGGACGTGAGCAGAAGGAGCGCGTGCTCGAACAGTTTGAAACCGAAAACAACCTCAAGGGCACCAAGGTTGCCAAGCTGTGCGAAGCAGCCTGCTGCTATCTTGATCGCCAGTATGCTGCAGCACTGATGTGCTGCGTAAACGCCGGAAGCTACGACTTCGGCGCAGAACTGGCCATGCACCTGGGCGAATATGCCATTGCCCAACGCATGGCGGAAAGAAATCTCTCCCAAGAGTATCAGTCCGAGCGCACCAAGCTGCTCACCGGAGCCGCCGAGCACACTAAAAATGCATCCGGACTGTGCGCACTATTTGCGGAATATCTGGAGGACGAGGATTTTTACGGCGAGATTTGCGACGAGCTGTGCGAAGAAGGACAGGTCCTTCTTCAGCTTTGCGGTGTGGCTGATGCTTTTGAACTGGAAGGCGACGAGGTCTGCAGCGAGTTGGACCGCCTCTACAGCACTCCGATTCCCGAGCTGAATGAACTGCTTGAGCAACTGCTGAAAAAGGAATCCGGAGCCGCCGAACAACCGATCAAAAGCGATGATGCAGTGATGGTCGAAGCGTCTGCCGCAAAATCGCCCGAGGAACTGAAAGCAGAATTTATATATTCCTTCCGCACCGACAGCGGCTACCGCGTACCCGACAAAGCTGCCGACGCACGCTTCATTCCCCTGCTCGATGCGCTGCTGCAAACCAATGCAAATGTTGCTGAGCATCGCGTTCCGCTGCTGATCCGCATCGCACTCGCTCCCCAAACTTCCTCTCCCGCAATCGAACGCTACCTCAAGCAGCTTGCTGAGGAACAGGCGAAAAAGCGTAAACAGCCCGACCGTGACCGCCGCTATCGCTTCTTCAGCGCAGTGCTGAACTTTATCAACACGGGCGACAGCGCATCCCTTGCCAAAGCTGACAAGGACAAAAACGGTCCCGATGAGATCGCCCTGCTTGAAGCGCTGAAAAATTGATCTTCCGATTCGACAACATATATTGAAGAACTATATATAAATGAGGGTTGTATATGCCGGATGTTAAGCACGATACCCGTTGTGATATTACTGTTAATCGTCTGATCCTTGATGGTGTCCGCCGCAACGATGCCGATTTTGCAGAGCGTTTTCAGAACGCATGGCACTTTCTCTACCCGGATGCGCCCATCCCCTCTGCCGAGGACGGCATTCGCGGAATGTGGGTTTCCAGCCGTATCATGCTGGAAGTTACCGACATCTGCCTTGCCGCGCCCACTTCGCTGATCGTATTCGCCCGTGAACGCATACTGCATTATCATATTCTGCGTCTCAAACCGGATGTATTTATAGAAGATGTGCGCAGCGCAGTGCTTGCCGATCTCAATCGCATGAATCTGATGGATCATGAAGGAGAGCGTATGCTGGATCGCACGCTGCGCAGCTTTACCTCGCGCACCGATTCCCGCATTGTTGAGCCTGCACGCACCAATTTCAATCCTCGTGAGTGCGCTCTGATTACCGAATTCTACCGCTATCTGGTGCAGCGTCTGGCGACAAAGCCCGCTTCAGTTCGCCAAAGTGATGTCTCCGCAAAGCATACTCCCTCCTCTTGCAGCAAATCAACCGAACCCATACCGGAGACGACAGCCATTCTGTCCGATGCCAGAAAGCCTGCGCCGCTGCCCGACAAAGCAGCTGCCGCCGAAGCAGAAGCTGCAGAGAAAAAGACGCCTATCCCGGCTGTTGAGAACAAAGATGCCGCCGCTTGCGAAACTGCCGCTGAAGCAGACTCCCCGGGAAAAGAATCCCGATTCTCCCGACGCCGTCGCCGCAACCATCCGCCGGAAGTACTTGAGGAGCGCACCATCAAGCGCCTGAAAGGTCAGTTCGCTATCGATCTGCTGATGGCAACACGCGTCGAACCGGAAGCGGATGAGCTTATCGATGACGATGACGACTCCGAGCTCGATCAGTTTATAGAAGCCTGCTCGGAATCGACCACCTACAAAAACTACACGCCGGAGCAGTGCGCCGAACTATGGAACAGCGTTCTCAACGAGGATCGCATCCTCTTTTCCCGCGGTTCGCTGACGGCACTGGTAGATCTGCGCTTCCCCATCATCGCCAGCCGCTGTCTGATGATGGCGCTGGTGGAAACCAAGGAACATGAGCTTGGCTATCTGCGCACCTTCGTGGAAAGAGCTGCAAAGTACTGTGAAGCCTTCCGTCTGGATTACAAGCCGGAGGTCATCAGCGAACGCCTTAAAAAACTATGCAAAAACATCTATCTGGTCAAAGAAAAGCTGCCCATGAGCGTACTTGAACTGCTGCGCGAGCACAAACAGGATATTATCGATGCCTACAATCTGTATGTGGAGCAAAGCGATGCCGAAGCACAGCTTCGCGAGCAGGAAATCGCCCGTCAGGTGGAGGATATCCGCCGCAAGGACGCACTGCGCCGCCGAAACGATCAGCACGCCGAAATCGTACGGCTGATTCGTGATTTCGGCTCCAATGAGCTGGGCTGGCTGTGCATGGCCGTTCACGGTCTGACCTGCAGCAAGGATAATCTGCTCTATCAGCTCGACGGCGTGCTTCAAAAGCTGGAAGCACTCGGCATCGAGCCGTTTGCTCTTGATCTGGTATCCGAAGCCTTCGACGGCTCCAATGCCGCCGCAAAGGACGTTATTGATCTGTCGGGACATCCGCTTAAAAAGGGCATCACCTATCGACTGCTGCAGCCCGGCTGGAAATATCAGGGAGAAATCGTGGTCTGGCCCAAAGCCGACCTCGCAAATCCATAAATCCATCACAAAGGAGGAACTCGTATGCCTTACTATTACGGCATTGACCTGGGCACCACAAATACCGTGGTTTCCTGCATGAAGCTTCCCAAAAAGGAGCTGATTCTTACGCCCAATCGACGCGCATCCATCGAACGCGTGCCGATCTACTATGAGAACTTTGAATGGGATCCCACCCAGAATTGCTTTATTGACTCGGACGAAGCCGCGCAGCGTGCGCTGGAGAGCAATACTCACCAGTCGGGCGTAAGCGGATCTCCCTATACGCTCTCCTCCGTTGTATACGAACACATTCATAACGGCATCAGCACCTTCCTGACCGGTCAGCCGGCGCAGAATATGTATGATATTGAGCACCGTTCCCATCCTGATCGATTTTATGAGGATACCAAAAGCCTGATGGATCAGGAACTGGACTACAAGGGCATGACCGCTGCGGACATCGCCTACTATCTGCTCAAGACCTGTTTTCAGAGCATCAAGCGCTACTGTGAATCGGGGCGCATCCCCAGAATCCCTGCTGCCATCGGCATTTCCTATCCGGCGGCACGAAACCAGCAGGTCTATCTTGCCAATCTTCGAGTTGCCGCCAACCGCGCCGCCCGTGAAGCAGGACTACTGGAACAGGATGCTGCGGTAGACTTCTTCTGCACCACGCAGGAGCCTTATGCCGCCATCACCAATCTTATCATGGACGAATGCCGCCAGATCAATGACTTTAAGCGCATCATGCGTATCATACAGCCCTCCAGCAATGCCTGCGTAAACGTAATGGTGGTCGATATCGGTGGCGGCACCACCGACATTGCCATTCAGCCAGTTCAGATAGTAGCAAGCACGGTGGGACATCTTCCGCTGTATCCCGAAAGCTGCCCCCGCACCGCTGCCGATGGCGAAACCTACTCTACTCGCAGCGCAGTCAATCTCAAAGGCGACTTTGGCGGCGCCGATTTCGACGTATTGCTCGCCCGAAAGATCGCACGCCGCCTGTATGAGCAGGAGGGTATGCAGCAGGATGTTCATCAGCTTGAGCCCTATGTGGCAGGAAATGCCATCAACCTTGCCCGACTGGTCAAACACTATTTCACCGACAAGCCCGAAGCCAAGGAATTCCGCCGCAATGCGCCCAACTTCTTTGCACCGCTTGATCGCGTGCATATGCCGGTGCTGCGCGTGACCCGTGAGGAGTACACTCGCTGGATCCGCCCCTACATTTACGCCGAATCGGATATCCAAGACCCGGAAGGCGACTACAAGCAGATGGGCGAGGGCAAAACTTATTCCATCCAGCAGATCATGAAGGATACCCTCGAGCAGGCACGCTGCCGCAGCCGGAACGACATTGACTATGTATTCGTCACCGGCGGCATGAGCAAAATGCCGGAGATCATCGAAATGATCCGCGACACCATGGATGCGAGCAGCGAAAGCAAGCTCATCATCTCCGACAAGCGTCAGGTCAACGTGCTCAACGACAGCGACTCTCCCCGCTTCTCTGACATCGCCTACGGCGTAGCAGTCTATGCCTGTCTGACCAACTCCTCCGCCACCGACGGCAATCTGGTGCCCGACGGCAGCGGACGCAAATACAGCGATTACACCGCCTCCCCGCACTCCTCCGTTGCCCTGCTGGCAGATATCGACGAGGGACTGCCGGTGGTACTCATTGAGCACAGTCAGTCTCTGCCGGTGGAAAATCACCGCAAGGAAAACGTGTTCACCAACTCCAGTACCTTCGGTCTGTGGGTGCAGCTTTACACCGGTCTGTCTCCCTATGATCCCAACCTCAAAAAGCAGATGCGCTGCTTTGTAGATCTGAGTAAGCAGCCGCCCTTTGCCAACACCCCCATCGCCCTGCAGTACAGCATCGATCAGAATATGTATGCCACGCTGTCGGTCTGCTATACCGACTCGCAGAATATAGAGCGCGTAGTCAATATGCGTGAGCTGAATCTGGATGCTCGCGGCGATTCCGAAAACTGACAAGCCGATCAGTAAGGAGGTACATTCATGGAAATTCAGGCAGTCCAGGGTTTGAAATGGACGAAAAAATTCGATTATGAGGGCAGAATGTTCCTCATTCCCTTTAATGAAAAGACCTGCCGCAAGACCATTGCGGATGTGGAACAGGCACTCAGCCGCCTTCCCTTTTTGACCTACCTCAACGGCGAGTATGCACATGAAGCACTCGCCTCAGAGCACACGCTGCGCCATATCGCACATGAAAATCCCGAGCTGTTCCTCTACGGCATCCGCGCCGCCCTGCAGATGAACAACTATCGCTCCAACGATATATACCGTTCCCGTCTGCCGCAGTATCTTGCCGATGCCATCAATGCCAACAGCGAAGAATATATGCCGGTGTTCAAGCATATGCTCAAGGTCTGGCCTCACATTTCGAGCTGGCACGTTGTAAACAACATTCTCTGCCGTGCCTATGCGCTCATCAACGTCAGCGATATGGACTGCATTCCCCTCATCGCAAACGGAATTCTGCGCGGCGACTCCTACAACTGGCGCGTTGCATTTGATGCCATGATGCTGCGCGCTAAGGAGCATCCCGAAGAGACCAAGGAACAGTTCCGCGCCGCACTGGAATTCATGCACATATACGGCGAAAACGCACGCGGCATGAACGGCATCATACTTCCTCAAGATATCTTCAGCAAAAAGACCAGCCGTATGCGCGTTGCATTTGAGGCTCAAGAGGACAGTATGCAGGACGAACTGATCGAGCTGCGCGATGTAACCGTGGGCAACAATCCGCTGGTAATGGGCTATCTCTCACAGATGGGCAGCCACATCCGTTCGGGCGATCTGTTCAAAAATGTTTCCCAGCTTATCCGCACCGATCCCTCTGCCGCCCGTCAGAAAACGCTTGATGAGTTCAATGTGCGCACCGATCCGGGCTGGAATGATCTGAAGGATCCTCGCATCATGGAGTGGCTGAGTGAGATCATGCACCGCCCGGACTATCCCTTCAGCGACAAGCAGCAGCTCGCCTTCAAGCTGAGCAACTACCGCCGGATCTGCATGAAAGATCCCACCTGCCGCGAAGCACGCAATGCCGCACGCATCGCGCTGACAAACTATCAGCCGCTGAATGACAGTCCCGAAGAGCAGGTGCTCGCCCAGTGCTGCTATCTGCTGGCACTGTCCACCGATACCGCACATGATGTGGAATTCTATACGATAAAGGATAGAATGATCTCTCTGATCGAACTGCACGCCGGTATGGATGACCGCACACGCGCCCGCGTGGATCTGCTCAATCCTCGCGCATCCAGCCGTGACCAGAAGGGCGGCATTTGGCGCAATCTGCTGATGCGCTACAGCCTGCAGCCTTCAATCTCCATGGCAGTGCGCACCCTGATCTCTCGCGTAAAGACCGACGACGCCGATGCGGTACGCCGCATTCTCCGCCTGATCTCCGTAACCTACTCTCCCGCTAATCTGGATGTGCACGTTTTGGGCAACGCCGTACCTCATGCCGACATCATCGTGCTACTCAAGCGTCTGCTTGCTTTCGATCCCGTCACCCGCCGCTACGCGCTCAGCTATGATTTCATGGCAGGCATACTGAGTGACCTGCTCGATTCGCTCGAAGCCATCCTCTCCCAGGAAACTTACGACCGCTGGTACAAGAGCATCATCAACGATCTGCATCTATACTGCAGCGCCTTCCCGGAGACAGACAAGCCCAAAGTGCGAACGCTCCTCAATACGCTGATCGAATACGGTCATCGCTTCCAGCACTCATAATTTATCTTCGTTCTTAGGCTGCCGCACTCGGCAGCCTTTTCTTTGGCTGCCTTGTGGATGACAGAATCTTTTATTTATGATATACTGCCGCTATACACAAATATCCTTATCTGGAGGTCGCATCATGAAAACGATTGTACCGGATTACTATTCTTCCTTTGCTTGTCTGATGGGCGCGTGCAAGCACAGCTGCTGTATCGGATGGGAGATCGATATTGACGAAGAAAGCCTTGCGCGCTACCGGAATATTCCCGACGCGATCGGCGAAAAACTGTCACGCTGCATTGACGAAAATGAAGAAACCGCCTCCTTCCACCTGACCGAAAAAGGGCGCTGCCCGTTTTTGACCAATGACGGACTGTGCGAACTGATCCTCACGCTCGGCGAGGACAGTTTGTGCCAGATCTGCGCCGATCACCCGCGTTTCCGCAGCTTTTTTGCCGACCGCACGGAGATCGGTCTGGGGCTGTGCTGCGAGGCTGCCGCGCGCCTGATCCTGACACGCGCCGAACCGGTCCGGCTGGTTGAATATGATCGCGATGATGCCGCCGAGTATCTGCCCGAAGAAGAGTTCTCGCTGCTCAATCTGCGCAGCCGCCTGGCAGGGATCATGCAGGATCGCACTCATCCCATCAAAGAGCGCATTGACGCAATGCTCTCTCTGATCGATGCGCAGCCCACGCCCCTCGACTATAGCGCATGGGCTCAGCAGCTGCTCGATCTGGAGCGTCTGGATGAAGCATGGACACATCATCTGAATACACTTCTTGAGCAGACTCACGAAAACGCAGATGAATCATGCATCTCTACGCCCGAGTGGGATGCTGCATTTGAACAGCTGATGGTATATCTGCTGTATCGACATCTGCCCCATGCGCTCTACAGCGGCGATATTACATCAGAGGTGCGTTATTGCGTGCTGATATGGTCGCTGCTTCGGCGTATGCTGACTATAAATAATTTCCCAAACATGGAACTATTTATAGAACTTGCCCGTCTTTATTCATCGGAGATAGAATACTCCGACGAAAACCTTGAAGCCATCCATAATGCGCTTGTATAATACAACTCCTATATTAGCCTTGCAGGCTAATCGTCGATCTGCGCATTGACAATTTATAGGCGCTATGTTATACTGCATACATTGCTAAACGCAAAATACTACGGATTCCATATCCGGGAAAGGAGCCTGAAGATGCTGTCGGTTGAAACCGTTGTCAATGAACGCAACAAACCATACGCGAACCCGTCTCTCGATTCGATCAGTCGCGCCATGCGGTTTGTCAGATCCATGGTCGGATCTATAAACGATGATCGCCGCATGGGTCATCTGATTAATAATCGGATCGGTCTATGCCCCGTACGCTATTCCATCAGCCAAATTCCACAAGTTTCCACCAACACTGTTGATAATCACATTGTCACCGGTCTATCATACTTGCACATCGTCGGACGCGCACATACAGCATCCGTCAGGCTTCGCGCATAAAAAGGCACTATAAAAAAGTGTTCCGCCTCATTCTTTTTCCCAAAGTGCATATGTGATATATCTGCAGCGCATCCGTTCGGTCTAAAGCTTCGATCCAGCTTTTCGCGCATTTTATCCAGCATGACTCGTCTCTTTGAGCATACTCTCAGCAGGGCATATCGGTTATGGCTCTGCTTTGCCGTACAAGCTGGCTGCCACGCTTTATTTCCGCCGCGCACAGAATATCGTCATATCGCTTTGGCAAGAGAACCATTCAGTCAAACATCCCCCTGTCCGCGCATTTAAATATGCTGCCGGATATTCTTTGGATCGTTTTGGCTGATGCGGCAATACGCCTTTTCCCGGAAGAAGCCGAAAAGAGCTGTATTTGCCATATCATCCGCTTGCCGATTGCAGGGCAGCGGATTTTTTGCATTCTTTTTCCGAGTCGGGGCATTATTCGATCACCATCCGCATCAAAACACCCCGATCTTATCTTTGCTTTTATTTCAGAAAAGGAGGATTTCATCATGAAGATCCAGGGCAGATGCTCTGCCGCCCTCTGCTATGCCAACGTGATCGAGCAGGAAGCGATCGATCAGATCCGCAGAATGTGCGATCACGAATTTACCACGGGCAGCCGCATCCGCATCATGCCGGATGTACACGCCGGGAAGGGCTGCACCATCGGCACCACTATGACCGTTACCGACAAGGCAGTACCCAACATCGTAGGCGTGGACATCGGCTGCGGTATGTACACCGTGCGCCTCGACCAAACAGAGATCGACCTGCCGCTGCTTGACGAGATTGCAAGCCGCCATATCCCCTCCGGCAGAAACGTATGGAAGAGCCGTCAGGAAGTATTCGACCTGCCCCGCCTGCGCTGTTACCGCGAGCTGAGAGACGCAGGTCGTCTGGAACGCAGTCTGGGCACGCTGGGCGGCGGCAACCACTTCATCGAGGTAGAACGCGCACAGAACGGCACGCTGTATCTGGTAGTTCACACCGGCAGCCGAAATCTGGGGACTCAGGTAGCAGAATACTATCAAAATCTCGCCATCCGCTTGCACAAGGGCTATGACGAATACTTCACCCGCCGCGACGCGATCATTGCCGAATACAAGGCAGCCGGTCGCCGCAGCGAGATCCAGCAGGCACTCGCGCAGCTCCGCATCGAGGAAAAGTCTCTCGATATGCCTGAGGATCTGTGCTATCTCTACGGCAGATATTTTGAGGATTACCTGTTTGACGTTGCCGTCTGCCAGCAGTTTGCAGCGCGCAATCGCGAGTTGATCGCCAAAATTCTCATGGAGCGCGCAAATCTCACCGGCAGCGATTCCTTCCATACCATCCACAACTACATCGATACCAACGAAATGATTCTAAGAAAGGGTGCCATCGCGGCACACAAGGGTGAAAAGGTATTGATTCCCGTCAATATGCGTGACGGCAGCATTCTTGCCGTAGGACGCGGCAACGAAGAGTGGAATTTCTCTGCGCCGCACGGTGCCGGACGCTTGATGTCCAGAACTGCGGCACGCACACAGCTCTCTCTTGATGAGTACAAGCGCGTTATGCAGGGCATTTACACCACTTCCGTCAGCAAAAACACCATCGACGAAGCGCCGATGGCTTACAAGTCTCTCAACGATATTCTCTCCATCATCCATGAATCAGTGGATGTTATCGACATCATGAAGCCGATCTACAACTTTAAAGCACCCGACTGAGTGAGCATCGCTGCCGGTCGGATCGAAAGGAGCAATGTGCTATGTGTATCTTTCCCAACATCAACATGATCAAGACCGGGCTCAACATAAAGACCCTGCGCGAGCAGAACGGCTACACCGTGCGCGATCTTCAGGACGCAATGGGCTTCGCCACCACGCAGGCCATCTACAAGTGGCAGCAGGGCGTAACGTTGCCCAGCATTGACAACCTAATCGCGCTGAGCGTACTCTTTCACGTCCGCATCGAAGACATCCTTGTCTGCGATATAC
>CAZYQB010000049.1:0-10055 GCA_964649595.1 uncultured Oscillospiraceae bacterium
GCGTTTGTTGAGCACGCAGACGCATGGAACGGTCAGATCGCCCGTGGTTACGTCCATAAATGAATTTCCTTCGCGCTTGAGATGCGGAACCTCGGTGATGCGGATCGGTGGATCGAGCTCCAGTTCGCTTTCCAGAAACATGGGCGGATAGCGGCGCAGTACCGTTTCAAAGCGGTTGCCGTCATAGGCGCAGCCGGGAACGAGTATGTAGCTGTCCGCAGCGGGGGCATTGAGCGACCATGTGACGGAGTATCCGGCATTGTCTGAGTCGGCAAGCGCGGTGAAAATCGTTTCGTTTTCATGGATGGTTGCTTGGGTTTGATCGGCAGCACCCAGATATCCGAAATTCTTTTTCAGAAGCATAATGTATTCTCCTTTTGCCATAAAGCAGTATTGAGTGCATCGGGTGATGCAAAGGGACCGGGCAAAGAACTTATGCTGCGGTGATTGCCGAAATAATCCCGATCAAAGGTTATAGTGGAGCCGTCGGGTGCTTCAAATCGCTGTTCGGGTTCAAAGGCATAACCCAGAATGTCGCTGTCGATCATTCCCGTTCGGAAATCGGACAGTTTTTCAAACAAATCGGTTTTGAGCAAATATCCTCCGTCCTGTTCGATCAGTTCGATGCAGGGATGATCGCTGCAGACCACGTTTGCCGTTTCGTGCCGCCATGGCTTTGCACCGCCAAAGTAGACGTTGCCCGCTGCCCACACGGGCAGATGGCTTTCGTGGAACGGTTCGAGCTTCTTTCTGCCGGGACGCGGATCATCCATATCGAACCATGTGATCCATTCTTCGTAGGTGGGATATTCGTCAAACAGCCATGTTCCGGCAATGCGTTCTTTGCCCTCGGGTTCACCCATGATAAACGGTGCATTCGGATCAAAGCCTTGTACAAAAATGTTGTTGTAGAAGCGGTTATCGCCATGCAGAAAATGCATGAATCCTGCCACCTCTGTGCGGTGGCGAATGTGGTAAGGTGTGTAGCGGCGTCCGGTACCGCGTCCGACATAGGTGAAAGTGCCGCACATCAGATTGTGAACCAGTGCCACGCCCTGTGTTGCAAAATGCAGCGAGACCTGTGAAAGCAATATGTTGTTGTCGATCAGTGTAGGACCATGAGAAACTTCAACGAATATATCCTGACTCTCCATCGTGCCCTGCGCCCATGTGCAATTCTTCGGGCGTTCGTTGTGGTGCAGCAGATTTTGCGTAATGCGTGTTCCCTGTGCCTGCCAATCGCACCAGATGCCCATGATGCAGTGGTGTATGTGGTTGCGGCGTATGGTCACGTCGATGGCAGCGTGCAGCTTGATGCCGCTGACCTCTGCGCCGCACAGCTCCTGCATATCGTTGATGTGATGAATGTGATTATCCTCGATCAGGCTGAATACGCCGCCCATGCGCCCCGCGATGCCTGCCTGCTGACAATGGTGGATGTGGCAGCGGCGCACGATGTGGCTGCCGATCGTTTCCTTGAGCCAGCCGTGATACTGACCTCGACAGATCGCATCACGTTCCATTTGGGTGGAGGATTTGACGTGTTTTCGGGTGAAGTAGTGGTCGTTTTCGGGATCGTAATATTTCCCCAGACTGATGCCGCAGCATTTGCTGTTGGAGATGTCGCAGTCCTCGATGATCCAGCCCTTTGACCAGTGGGGACCGACCATGCCGTCCTGAAATGCGGCGGGCGGTGCCCATGTGGTAGCAGCCTTTTCTACACGGAATCCCGAAAAGGTGATGTGATCTCGTCCGGTCTCTTCGGGAAAGAAGCAGCGGCGGCGCACATTGATCTCAACTTTTCGGGTATTGGGGTCGATGTCTTGAAAATTGGCATAGAGTATGGTGCTTCCGCAGTCCTGCAGACTGAACCACTTATAGATTGAGTATTCGTTTTCCCACGAAGGGGCATATATTTCGCCTGCAATACATTCTTCGAGAGTCTGCGCTTCATAAAGAGCCCGATCATCCAGATAGACACAACCGGCATGGCGTACTGCGCCGCCGGTGTACCAGTCGCCGAAAATTTTGGTAGTATACGGATTGAATTTTCCGAATATGCCGTTATCTATGCGTACGCTCCAGAGCCCGTTGTCCAGCCGAGTCCAGCCGGATACGGGTTCTGCGCCGGTGATGACTGCGCCCAGCGGTTCAAGGGAGCGATAGATGATTCGAGCATCCTCGTGTCCGCCGTTTTGGGGGCTGACGCACTCGCGGTATATCCCGGGTGCAACGATGACCTCATCGCCGGGACGGGCGATTTTTGCCGCGTCGCTGATTCGGCGAAAAGGATGAGCCTTGCTTCCGCTGCCATCGCGCAAGGCAGATTGATCGACGTAATAGATCATGAAAATTCCTCCTTACTGCATATTTCTGACGACTGCCGTTGAGGACATTATACAGGGAAATGAAGGTCATGTCCATTGGAAATTGATATGGGATAAAATGAAGAATAGATCGTTCGATACAGGCAGAAGGTGCCCTCGGCGATCTCTCATCCTGCTTCTGCATCGCTCATGCTGCAAAGAGGGGCTGTCACTTCTGCAACAGCCCCTTTGAAATCTAATGAATTTTCAGTAAGTCTATTTTCAGACCTTGTCTGCCATTTGGCGCGCCACGGCGGCAGCGATCTGAAGATACGGCTCTGCGCAGCCTTTGGGAAGTACGGTGGAGCTGATCTCCAGATTGAAGAAGCCCTTAAACTCGATTTCCCGAAGCGCAACGAAGAAATCGTCATAGCGCATCTTTTCGCACCACGGCAGGATGATGCCGGGAATTAGATGCTCGTCGATGGTAGAGCAGTTGCTGTTGACGTGCAGTGCAAACAGCTTCTTGCCGAATTCGCGCGCCATTGCACCCGGCTTATGGCGATAGATATTGCCATGACCGGTGTCGAAGCACGCACCGATGCGGTCGCAGCCAACTTCGTTGATGATCGCCATCAGTTCGGATGCGCTGCCTACATAGCTTTCCATGTTGCGGGCATTGCGGCGCACGAATACGTTTTCGATGGCAAGCTGCATATCGTATTTTTCAAGGTAAGGTGCAAATACCTTAAAGAATTCGACGTTTCCTTTGTGCGTTCCCTCGGGATCGCCGATACTGGTTACGGGATGGATGACGGCGATCTTTGCGCCCGCATCACGGGCTATCTTGAGCGAATGGAGCATTGCCTCCGTCCATACCTCCGCATATTCTTCAACCGTGTCCTGAACGCAGTGATAGGGCAGATGGCACTGCGCGATCTCAAGTCCCTCTGCGCGCGCGGCATCGGCATCGGTGAAAACCTTGGTTTCCCAGCCGGGCGTGAGCACCTTTTGGGGATCATCCATATCGTGACACAGCGCAAGGTCGATACCTTCAAAGCCGACCTTCTTCATGATTTTTGCGGATTCTCGTGCGGAAACCTTGTCAATGGAGATGGCGTGCTCCAGAGAGGTGGAAATCTTCATGAAAAAACACTCCTTTTTCTAATGATCTGTTTTTATGCGTTTGCCATGGCTCGTGCGACCAGACCTGCCATGCCCAGAAAATGCTTTCCGCAGCCCTTGGGCATTTTTCCGGTACCGATCTCCAAATTCAGATATCCCTCATAGCCCACTTCCTTGAGTGCAGTGAGGAAATCGTCATAGTTGACGCGCTCACACCATGCCGGAATTGAGTAGGGAATCAGATGTTCGTCCTCGCCAGCGTTGCTGTTGACGTGCAGCGCAAAGAGACGCTTGCCGTAGATGCGGACCATTTTTCCGATGTTCAGGCGGAATATGTTGGCGTGTCCGGTGTCGATGCACGCGCCTGCATAGTCGCTGTCTGCCTGTTCGAGGATCTTCATAATGTCCTCTGCGCGCGCGGTCACGCTGGGATAATAGTTTCTGCCGTCGTGTGCATATACGTTTTCGAGTGCCAGCTTGACGCTGTTCTTTTTAAGATGCGGCAGCAGGGCGTTGATGAGGCGCAGATTTCCCTCAAAGGTTGCCTGATCGTTGTTTACATCCAGGAAGGGATGGATGACTGCCACCGGACAGCCGATCTTTCCGGCGATTTCGATGCCGTGAATCAGACCGCCCAGCGAGAATTCCTCAAATGCTTCATAGCTTCCGTCGCCGGGCAGCGGCAGATGACCGGGATAATAGGGCAGATGGCACTGAGGCACGGTCAGTCCCGCTGCCTTGATGGCATCGTACTGTTCGTAAAGCGGTTTTGCCCATTCTTCGGTAACCATAAAATCGGGGCGCAGCTGCTCATGGCACATAGCAAGGTCTACTCCATCGAATCCGGCTTCTTTCATCATACGGGCGGATTCATAGGCATCCACGCCGTCCAGACGCATGGCGTGATCGATGGCGGTTGCGGTTTTCATAATATATCACTCCTTCTGGCAAGTTATCGGATGTCACCCTCATTGGTATCGGGATTGACGGCAACAGTGGTTTCGACCTTAAATACAGTGTGCTGAATGCTGCCGTTGGCACGCATAAGCGTGTTGCCGGAAAGTTTCTTCGTGTTGCCGAAGGTCAGTTTTTGTCCAATGTCGTTATTATTAAGTTGATATTGCTATCTTGAATAGCGGAGTTTTTAACGCATATATGCAGCAAAGGGATTATTGAAGAAGCAATGACTGCTTTTACAACAACCCCTTTGCATTGAAGTGCCTTAAATTATTTACCTTCCTTGGCTGCCAGCTCAGCGCGGAATGCTGCCGGACCGATTTCGTACATATTGTTGCCCTCGGCGTCGATCAAAACGACGGCGGGGAAATCCTTGACCACGAAGCGGTGGATGGCCTCTGCGCCCAGATCCTCATAGCACAGTACCTCTGCGGATACTATGCTGCGGGAAACCAGCGCTGCTGCGCCGCCGACTGCGCCAAAATAGATGGCACCGTACTTTTTCATGGCGTTGATGACGTCATCGTTGCGCTTGCCCTTGCCGATCATGCCGTTGAGACCGATCTCCATCAGGCGGGGCGCATAGGCGTCCATGCGGTAGCTGGTGGTGGGACCTGCGGAGCCGACGGCGTGACCGGGGCTTGCCGGGGCGGGACCTACATAGTAGATGGTCTGATCCTTGACTTCAACGGGAAGCTCCTTGCCTTCGTCCAGCAGGGCAACCAGACGCTTGTGGGCGGCGTCGCGACCGGTGAGGATGGGACCGTTCAGCAGAACCGAGTCGCCTGCCTTGAGGGAACGAACGTCCTCGGCAGTCATCGGAAGCTGGATTCTCTTGATGCTCATGATGCTACTCCTCTCTCGGGATATACGTCCCTCTTAGATGGTGGTTTCGGCGTGGCGTGCACAATGGCAGCACATATTGACTGCGCAGGGCAGGCTGGCGATGTGGGTGGGACGGAAGTCGATGTTGACAGCCAACGCGGTGGTGGCGCCGCCGATGCCTGCGGGACCTACGCCCAGCTTGTTGATCTCAGTGAGCAGTTCTTCCTCGAGCGCGGCGTAGCGCGGATCGGCGTTGTGGCTGCCGACGGCGCGGGCGGTCATGCGCTTTGCGGTCTGAGCCGCGATCTCAAAGGTGCCGCCGATGCCGACACCCACGATGACGGGCGGGCAGGGATTGGGACCTGCTTCGCGAACGGCTTCAATGATGAATTCCTTGACGCCTTCAACGCCGGCTGCCGGGGGGAACATCTTGATGCGGCTCATATTTTCGCTGCCGAAGCCCTTGGGAGTGACCAGAATGTGGATCTTGTCGCCCGGAACGATGCGGGTATGGATGACGGCAGGAGTGTTGTCCTTGGTGTTTACGCGGTCGAACAGCGGCTCGCCGACAACAGACTTGCGCAGATAACCTTCACGGTATGCGGTGCGTACGCCCTCGTTGATGGCATCTTCGTAATTGCCGCCGGTGATGTGTACATCCTGACCGATGTCGATGAATACGACTGCCATGCCGGTATCCTGACAGATGGCTACGCGCTCGTCGCAGGCGATGCGGTAGTTTTCCGCGATCTGTTCAAGGACGTTGCGGCTAGTGGGATTGGTTTCCTTTTCGATGCCGGCTTCAACTGCCTTGGCGATGTCGGGGCTGATGACATAGCTGGCTTCGTAAATGAGCTTCTCGATGGCATTCTGAAGCTCTACAGCCTGAATCTCTCTCATAATGGTGGACTCCTTTCACTTGTGTCATGTGAACTGAGTATATTTTATCATGAATGGGGGTTTCGTTCAAGTACCAACATGGATTAAGTGGAGAGCATATATTTTGAACTGCCGGTGCGGATACGATATACATTTTTATTTTACGCAGGTAGATAAAGCGGCGGCGATGTGCTATAATTAACCGTAAAATCCGGGTTCGTGCGACGAGCACGATAAATATAGGTCCGTGCGACGAGCACGATAAATATAGGTCCGTGCGACGAGCACGACAAATAGGAGGTACACATGAAAAAGCCTGAATTTTCGCGTACGATGACGCTTGGGCGGCGGTTCGTGCCCTATTTCAAGCCCTACTGGAAAATACTGGTGTTTGACCTGCTGTGCGCAAGTCTGACTACGCTGTGCGAGCTGGTGCTGCCGCTGATTGTACGCTTTATCACCGACAGGGCAACTAATGATATTGCCGCGCTTACGGTGGGGATCGTTCTGCGGCTGGGCGGGGTATATGTAGTGCTGCGGCTCATCGATGCCGCCGCAAACTACTATATGCAGTCGGTGGGACACATCATGGGCTCCAGAATCGAGACCGATATGCGTCGCGACTTGTTTAACCACCTTCAGAAGCTGCCCAACAGCTTTTACGATAATGCGAAGGTCGGTCAGCTGATGTCCAGGATCACTGCCGATTTGTTCGACGTGACCGAGTTTGCCCATCACTTTCCTGAGGAGATGTTTATTACCTCCATCAAGGTGATTGCCGCATTTGTCATACTGTGCGGCATGAACGTATGGCTCACGCTCATTATCTTCCTGGCGCTGCCGCTGATGATCGTCTGCTCGCGCTATTTCCAAAATCGGATGCGCAAGGCGTTCAAGGAATCGCGCGTACAGCTGGGCGATCTTAATGCGCAGGTAGAGGACAGCCTGCTGGGTGTACGCGTGGTCAAGTCCTTTGCCAACGAAGAGGTAGAAAAAGGTAAGTTCGCCGAGGGCAATCAGAAATTTTTAGGCATCAAGAAGCACCAGTACAGCGCAATGGCAGGCTTTGGCAGCGTTACCCGACTGTATGACGGTCTGATGTATATCATTGTGGTGGTCATAGGTGCTCTTTTCCTTATCAATGGCGGCATTCAGGCGGCGGATTATGTGGCATATCTGCTGTATGTGACCACGCTGCTTACCTCCATTCGCCGTATTGTTGAGTTTACCGAGCAGTTTCAGCGCGGCATGACTGGTATTGAACGCTTTGTAGAGATACTCGATGAACCTGTGGTAATTGAAGATGCGCCCGGTGCGAAGGAGCTGGAAATCACCAAAGGCGACATTCATTTCGATCACGTCAGCTTTTCTTACAGCGATGCGCTCGGAGAGGTGCTGACCGATATCAACCTCAAGGTCCCTGCCGGATGCTCGATCGCGCTGGTCGGTCCTTCCGGCGGCGGCAAGACCACCATGTGCAATCTGATCCCGCGCTTCTATGACGTGACGAACGGAAAAATACTGATCGACGGTCAGGATATCCGCGATGTTACTCTGCATTCGCTCAGAAGTCAGATTGGTGTGGTGCAGCAGGATGTATATCTGTTCTCCGGTTCGGTGCGCGACAACATTGCCTATGGAAAAATCGGTGCAAACGATGAGGAGATCGTTGCCGCGGCGAAGCTGGCAGGTGCGCATGAGTTTATCATGAGTTTGAAGGACGGCTATGATACCTATGTGGGCGAGCGCGGCGTGAAGCTCTCCGGCGGGCAGAAGCAGCGTATCTCCATTGCGCGCGTGTTTTTGAAAAATCCGCCCATACTCATTTTGGACGAAGCCACCTCTGCGCTGGATAATGAGAGTGAACTGATCGTTCAGCAGTCGCTTGAAAAGCTGGCGCAGGGACGCACTACCTTTACTATTGCTCACCGACTGACCACCATCCGTAATGCCGATGTCATTTTGGTGCTGACTGAGGAAGGCATCGTGGAAAAGGGGACGCATCATGAGTTGATGGAAAAGCAGGGCACTTATTACAATCTCTATCGTATGTACAGCCATGAAATGGCTTAAAACAAACGCATAATTAAGGGGGAAATACAAACTATGCATCAGATCGCGGTGGGCACCTGTATTCAGGGCAATAAGTTTACGCAGTGGGTTCCGGGAATGCTTGATAAGGGATTTGAATGCTTCACGGTCAATTTTCACATGAGTCTTGAGGAAATTAAGCTGCAGGAGCTGGCTACGCAAGTGCGCGGTATTCTGGAGGGCACCGGGATCAAGGTTTCGGCGCTGGGCTTTTATTCCAATCCGCTGATGAATGCGGATCACAAGGCGCAGCTGCATGAGTGCATTGATATGGCGGCGGCATTCGGAACGAATGTAGTCTCTACCTTTGCGGGGGCTGTTGAAGGCGAACCGGTGCACAAGGCAATGCCCAAGTTTAAAGAAGTATTCGGTGAACTGGCACGCCATGCGGAAGATCAAGGGGTGCGCATTGCCATTGAAAACTGCCCGATGGGCGGCTCATGGTATCGCCCGACCTGCAACATCGGCTTTAATCCCAAGGCGTGGGATATGATGTTCAATGAGGTGGATTCGCCCTCGCTGGGTCTGGAGTGGGAGCCTGCGCATCAGATGCGTCAGATGCTTGATCCGATCGCGGTACTGCGCAAATATGCCAAGAAGGTAGTACACGTTCACGGCAAGGACGGCAGCATTAAGCGCGACGTGATCGCCGATGAAGGCACGATGGGACCGCACTCCATCATGGATGAGCGTTTCCCCGGCTTTGGCGATACCGACTGGCGACAGGTATTCTCCATTCTGTATGCGGCAAAGTATGAAGGTGATGTGAGCATCGAGGGCTATCATGACTGCTTCTTTAAAAATGATTGGGAGATGACCGGTCAGATGCACGCGCTTAACTATCTCAAGTGGTGCAGAGGCGGAAGCTTCGTGCCCAATCCATGGGAGGCAAAATAAATGACCGAACTTCAAATGCAGGCTAAGGCAGCGCGCAGCGCATGGCGCACGCTGGCGGTTGCTTCTGCCGAGAAAAAAAACGAAGCGCTTTTGAGCATGGCGGCATCGCTCAAGCGCAATCAGGATGTGATTCTTGCCGCAAATACACTTGACATCGATGCGGCAAAGGAAAAGGGTACCTCTGCTGCATTTATCGAGCGCTTGACGCTTACCGAAAAGCGCATCGATTCGATGGCGGACGGTCTTAGGCAGGTCGCCAATCTTCCCGATCCCATCGGCACCGCCCTTGACGAGTGGACGCGTCCGAACGGATTGAAAATCATAAAGCGCCGCGTACCGTTGGGCGTGATCGGCATCATTTATGAATCCCGCCCCAATGTTACCGCAGATGCTGCGGCACTGTGCCTCAAATCGGGCAATGCGGTCATATTGCGCGGCGGTTCGGATGCTTTCCGTTCCAATGCCGCCATCATGCAGGCGCTGCGCGGCGGCGTAAAGCAGGTCGGTCTGCCGGAGGACTGCGTATCGCTGGTGATGAATACCTCTCGTGAAACTGCAAACGAGCTGATGCGCATGAACGACTATATCGATGTGCTCATTCCGCGCGGCGGAAAGGGTCTGATTCAATCGGTGGTCAGAAATGCCACCGTGCCCGTCATTCAGACCGGCGACGGCATCTGCCATGTCTATGTAGACGGCGAATGCGATCCGGCGCTGGCGCAGAAGGTCGCCGTTTCGGCAAAGATCAGCCGTCCGTCGGTATGCAACTCCGCCGAGACTCTGCTGGTGGATGAGAAGATTGCCGAGACCTTCCTGCCTGCGTGTGTAAAGGAACTGCAGGAAAAGGGCGTCGAGGTTCGCGGCTGCTGCAAAACGCGTGCAATCTGCCCTGATATCAACGCCGCATCCGACGAGGACTGGGACACCGAGTATGACGATATGATCTATTCCGTCAAGGTGGTCTGCGGCGTAGAA
>CAZYQB010000049.1:10065-10895 GCA_964649595.1 uncultured Oscillospiraceae bacterium
TATGTAAATGCCTCCACCCGCTTTACCGACGGCGGCGAGTTCGGCTTTGGTGCGGAGATCGGTATCAGCACGCAGAAGCTGCACGCAAGAGGTCCGATGGGGCTGAATGAACTGACCACCTGCAAATATGAGATCACCGGAAACGGTCAGATCAGATAAGGAGATACGCAGATGATCGTAAATATCGATAAGGATAGGCTCAAGAAATTTCTCTCCTCCTGCGAGGATGCCGAAGAGGTGGGCGCAGGGGAGTACACGGTGGATCTGTACGACGTGGAGCCGCCTGTCTCAATGAACATCGAGATCACCAAAAAGGGCGTGGATGTGCTGGCAGCACTGTATATGCTCTACGACGAGGAGCAGGACGGCTGGTATCTGGGCGAAAAGACAAAGGATGTCAGCGAGATCGAAAAGCTCTTGAACGACGCGATGGCACTGTAAAATGAATCAATGAATCCCGCACGGTGCGGATGACCGAAGTCATCTTCTTGCTGTGCGGGATTGTTTTGTCTTGAAGTTCGAATTGAAATGGGCAATCAGTTGCCCGTCAGTACCTGACACATCAGCCGCATTCCTGCGGAAAAGCCTTTTTCATAGCTTTCATCGATCCATGCGCTTGCAAGTGAAAGGGCGTTGTTCTCTGCGCTGACGGTCAACTCCTCGGGCAGAGTGGCAAGCCGCCGCCGAAAAGCTTCTTTCGCTTCTTCGCGGCGTAGAACGGTACTTTTTTCGACGTGCTCAAGCGTCGGAAAGTTTTTTCCTTTGCCCTGCAGACAGGCGGCAATAAACCGAAGTTCGTTCATGCTTCTGTTTCTCTGTTTATGTCGTTT
>CAZYQB010000050.1:0-10813 GCA_964649595.1 uncultured Oscillospiraceae bacterium
CATCGCAGATTACATCGTACATGGGGCGATCGTTGTTGCGGGGCTGAGCGCCGCCGGCAGCGCGACGGGCAGCGCGGCAAGCGGGACAGCGACCGGGCTCGTTCTGGAAGCCCTTGTCAGCGTAGAACTGCTGCTCGGAAGCGGTGAATACGAACTCCTTGCCGCACTCACGGCAAACCAAAGTCTTGTCTTCGTACATGGGAAAAAACCTCCTAAATGTATCGCCTACCGAATGACTACCCGAATGATTATCTGAAGCGTAGCCGGCCGCACGGATGATTATCTCAAGCGCCGGGCAGCTGCCGAATCCTGTCGTCGGTAGGGAAAAATACCACCGGAGGAATACGGTAAGACCATGGGGCTGTCCTTTGGGGCTGTACGCAGTATAACACAACTTTGTCAAATTGTACAGCATTATTCCAAATTTAACAACATCGTGATATGATGCTGTTTAAGGACGAAAACGGCTTATAAACGGCAAAAAGCAGAGAAAAGAGGCACGAAAATGGAACGGAGAATCGATGAAAATATCCTTGAGCAGGTGCGGCGGAAGCTGGAAAACGTGTGTCCGATGAACTGGGACTGCGGCAAAAAGTGCGCTGCTGCCTGCTGCCGGCCGGATGAGGACGGGCAAGGGGGAATGTATATCTTCCCGGGTGAAGAGAGTATGGTAGAGGGCAGCTGGGGAGAGATCGTGCCTGCAATGATGGGCGAGAGGAAAGTTAATATGTTTGTATGCAGCGCTCCGTGCGACCGTTCGCGCCGCCCGATTGGCTGCATGATTTTTCCGCTTACTCCGGTGGTGGATGAAACAGGAAAGGTAAAGGTGCGCTTTGATTATCGCGCGCGGAGGATGTGTCCGCTGCTCAAATACGGTGTGCGCGGCTTGCAGATGGAGTTTGTCAAAGAGGTGCGCGATGCACTGCGCCTGATTGCCTCCGATGAAGTCGGGCTTGAGTTTCTGCGCGACTGGCAGGCGCTCGAGGAACAGTATGATTTTCAGCTGTAGGGTCTCAAGGACTTCAATAAAAAACGCTCCTCCTGCGGCTTGTGAACTGCAGGAGGAGCATTTGTAGTTGTATGCAAACGTCAGTCGGTGAACCTATGCTTTGGCGATTTCGTCAAACAGGGGCTTGAGCTGTTCGTACATCCGGGCATAGACCGGATAATGCTTCTTATAAGCCTCTGCCCATACAGGATTGACGGCATGGCGTGATCTTGTCTGAACCATAGCGGCGGCATCGGCATAGCTTCCGAAAAGCCCTGCGCCCACGCCTGCTGCAATGGCAGCTCCAAGCGAGGTGGCTTCACCGGGCTGAGCGTGTACGCGCGTTTCCACGCCGAATACTGCAGCAAGAATATCGGGCCACAGACCGCTTTTTGCTCCGCCGCCGGTCAGCATCAGATCACGCACCGGCAGACCGCACTCGGTCATGACAAAGGCGCAGCTGAACAGTGCATAGGCGATTCCTTCATAAACCGCCCGGGCAATATGACCGCGGTGATGATACAGCGAAAAGCCCATCAGACAGCCGCGCGTGTTTGGATCCCAGTAAGGCGTGCGCTCACCCATGAGCGTGGGCAGAAAATATACGCCTTCTGCACCCGGAGCGATCTGACGTGCCATGTTCTCGACGTGGGATATGGCGAGTGACTGATTTGGCTCGGCGGAGAGCATATGCTCGGTTGCCCAGTCAAAGGCATCGCCGCCGCACTGAATGGTGCCGCAGGTGTGATTGGATTTGCCATCCATGTCGAGAAAGTTGAATATGCGCACCTTCGGATCGATGACGGGTGTATCGGTCATCTGGCTGACCCACGAGCTGGAGCCCATACACGCGTAGGCACTGCCCGGTTTGTATACGCCTGCGCCGCGTGCAGCACATACACCGTCGCCGCCGCCGATGGCAACCGGTGTTCCGGCGAGCAGTCCGGTCTGTCTGGCAGCCGCACGCGAAATGTGTCCGGATACATCATGTCCGGGTAGTATCAGGGGCATCTGCGATGGGGCAATATTCAGCTCGCGCAGCATATCGTCTGCCCAGCGTCCGCTTTTGATGTCCAAAGCGATGGTGAGTGAAGCGTCGCTCGGATCAGTAATGCCGAAGCGTCCTGTCAGACAGCCATAGAGATAATCCTTTGTGTTGAGCCACCAGCGCGTTTTTGAATAGATTTCCGGATGGTGTTTGCGCAGCCACAGTATCTTGGGCAGCGTATAGTGGTTATCCAGACGGTTGCCGGTCAGGCGGTAAAAGTCATCCGGAGAGATAACTTTCGATATATCCTCGATTTCGGCAAAGGCACGGGAATCGGAGTGAATGATGTTAGGGTGCAGCGCCTCACCGCGCTCGTTTACGGGGATGCATCCGTTCATGGTGCCGCTTAGCCCCACGCAGGCAATGCGTTCGGGATTGATCTGCTGCAAGAGCTGACGAATACAGTCGATCATGGCATCGCGGATGACCGTGCAGGATTGTTCCGACCAGCCCGGACGAGGAAAGTGAGTGGGATATTCACCGCGCACGGCGCTCAGGACTCGTCCGTTTGAAGTAAACAGAGAGCATTTGACGGCGCTCGTGCCCGCATCACAGGTGAGGATCAGATTTTTGACCATAGTGGCAGACTCCTTTCAAATAAGGCTGGAAGGCGAAAAAAACAGTACGGTTATTCTCCGCCGCCGCGCTTATACATAACGTCGCCCGCAGCGGCGCCGATCAGGGAGATGAACGCGCACAGCAGCATGGACAGCGGAGCAGGAGGATAGCCGATGACGATCCACGGAACGATGCTGTGAATAACGGGCGGCAGTAGCCATGCCGCATAGCTTATCAGACCGCGGCAGACTGCTTGATAAGCGGACCATGCGCCGAATACCGACGGCATGACCCACAGAAAAATTGCTCGCAGAGGTGCTTCAAAAGTTGGGAAAAGCAGCGGCAAAAAGGTTGAGCATAGGGCGATAAATAGCATTACGATCGCCTGCAGCGCCCACCAGAATCTCCAGCCGGTCAGTATTTTTGAATTTTCTTTAGTCATGAAGAACTCCTTTATACATGGTGCAGATCGCGATAGTGTATATATCTGAGCCAGTCGGTGCGGCTGAAAAAGTGAGTTCCGGTGCGCAGGTGATAGCCGATCATGCCGCCTTGCAGCGAACAATCGGCTTCAGGCAGGCGGTCGGGAGTCTGCAGACCGGGCAGACCATACAGCTCATAGACTTCGGAGGCAGCGCAGCAGCACAAAAATTCGCTTGTTGGGTCCGCCCAGTCGTCCTCTGCCGCAGAGCCTACACAGATACTGCGCGGTGCAATGAGCGCAAGCAGCATATGCTGATCGAAGGGCATTTCGTATTCGCGATTGCGCCACTGAAGATAGTTTTCGCAGAACCAGTAGGGGAAACGGTCGGTTCGGGTAATGTCGGAAATGGTTTCACCATGCTTTCCGCGAGAGAGCGCAGCACCTGAACAGCCGGAATCATTGGATATCGCCAGAGAAAAGCGTTCGTCTTGCGCGGCGCACCACAGCGCGGTTTTTCCCAGACGCGAATGACCGCATACGGCGATGTGCTTTGGATCAATATCGGGAAGAGTCAGCATATGATCCAGTACGCGGCTGGCTGCAAATGCCCACATTCCGATCTTACCCCAGCCGGAGGATGTATTTGGGGGATAGTGCAGCATCAAGCCAGTTTCGCGGTTGTCATCGCTTGTCACATCCTGATAGCAGAAGGTTGCTACGGCATAGCCGCAGTCGATCAGCTCCTCAATGGGCAGATATCGATCAGGTACATCCGGGCGGAATGCGATGCAGATAAATAGAGGATGCTGTCCGCTGGTTTTCGGAATGATCGTGGTTGCAGGAAAAGAAAATTCTCCTTGTGGGGTATCGAAAGAGAGGAGGCGCCTTTGAAAAATGGCTTTCCCGGCGAAGGCGTGCATATCTGTGCAGGACGGATCAATTCGTGCACGGACGCGTTCGGGTGCGGGCGGCGTAAAGCCGTATATTTGGTCACTGAGTAAATCGAGAAGTTCCCTTCGACGGCAGCGCCACGCTTCCGGGAAGAAAATACGGGTGCCATCGTTCATTTTCATCAGCTCCGGCAGTGCGCGGGCATCGAGCTGAGCGCACAGAAATGAATGTGTTTGCTGATCCATGGTTGAAATACCTCCATAGAAATATGCGGTGAATTTTTTGTGGGATTTAAGCTGATATTGATAGTATAGAATACAAAAATCAATCTGTCAATCTGGGCGCATATGTGTTATAATGAATGTGATACCCGGAAGGAGAAGAACCTGCATGAAGAAAAAAGCCGATGGAATCAGAGTATATTCAGAGAGACTCCAGCCTCAGATACGACTTTTATATCGCGCGGCACATACTGTGACCGGAAACCGGCGCATGGCGGAATGTGTACTGAGCAATGGCATATTGCGTGCGTTTTTGAACCGCAGCGATTGGCGCGAGCGAATGAGCTTTCGGGAAGGCGTGCTGCGCGCAATTTGGGCAGAGGCGCGCGAACAGATGCGCAGAGAGGAAAATATCGATTGGGACTGGGCAGGCATCATTGCCGAAGTCAATGAAAAGCATCCGCTGCTCGGCGTATTGGCAAATGAAACGCTTGACACACAGCGCATTATGGTGCTTAAATACGGCTGTGCACTGTCGAATAAGGAAATCGGCAGCTTGACCGGACGTACCGCCGAGCAGGTGAGATCCCATGTCTCCTGTTGTCAGGTGCGGCTGGAGAGAGCGCTGAGCAATTATGAGCTGCCGCGAAAGCCGTTTGAGAGATATATCGCGCGTGAGATTCGATGGTGGATGAACAGGGAGACCAATGAAACGATTGATGCAGGATATTTCCTGTCTACCTTTGAAAAGGATGCCGTCGGTGCAAAACAGCCGCGCCGCATCGCGATGCAGATTATGAAAACGCTGTTTACCTGTCTGGGTGCATTCGCACTGGCGCTGCTGGTGTGGCTGCTTGTGATACTGATGGAGGTATAGGCGCTTTAGAGTGTATGCTTTAGGGTATATCGTGCTTCAAATTTGGATAGAATCATTATGTTGAAAGTCGGTATGAGACGCAGCATGAGGAACTTTTTGCAAGGAAATGGAAAATTTTTGAAGGATTGTTCATCTCTTGTTGCGAAATTATCCATTGTCAGAGTTGAAAAAGTATAGTATAATGTAAACACATCGAAACTGAGGAGGTAAATTATCATGATTCAGGTAATTCTCGGCGGCAAAGGAAGCGGCAAGACCATCAAGCTGATCGACGAGGCAAATCAGGCTGTTAAGACTGAGCGCGGCAATATTTTCTATATTGACCATAACAACCGTCACATCCATGACCTCAAGCGTGAAATCCGGCTGGTCAATGCCGCTGAATATGCGATCAATTCTCCCGATGCTTTCTACGGACTGCTGTGCGGTATGCTCTCCGCCAACTTCGATATCACTTTGATTGTTATTGACGGCTTCATGAAGATCATCGACTCTTCCATTAAGCCGGCAGACCTCAAGGGCTTCTTCGAAAAGACGGACAGTCTCCTGAACAAAAACAACGTCCGCATGGTTATCGGCATCAGCGGCGATCCGGAAGATATGCCGGAGTTCATTACCCGCTACGCGATCTGAGCTCACACTCAATAAATTGATGCCTTGAGAAAGAAGCGCAGTAAAAGGGAACAGTAAAAGAAAAAGGCGTATTTAAAAGACGCACTTATGATCCGGTGTGTGACTGGCAGGCGTCATATCAGTATACATGGGGCGATTTGGGAGAAGGCGGAGGGCGGTCTATGCCCGAAGCCTTCTTTTATACAAACGGAGTATACAAATGAAGAATGCGGCGGTCTGTCTGACCGACGCATTCGCTATACATGGGAGGTTGCGTTTATATGCCGTACGGATTTCCGTTCCAGACGGTGCAGGATATATATGACAGCCTGAAAGGGGAAGCGTTTCAGCTTCCGCCGCAGGGCAGCGCGGAAACGCTTTTGAAGCGCGTGCAGGGCGATGGATTTGACCTCAAAAATGCAATGGTCATTCAGCCGATGGAAGGCTGCGACAGCGACGAGGGCGGCGCGCCGACTGAATGGACCGAGCGCAGATATTGCCGCTTTGCGCGCGGCGGCGCAGGACTGATCTGGGCGGAGGCGGTATCCGTGCTGCCCGAAGGACGCGCCAATCCGGCACAGCTGATGATTACCGAGCAGAATAAAGAAGCATTTCGCAGTATGGTCAGCAAAATTCACCGTGCAGCCGACGAAGCCGGCGTAGAGCGTCCGAAGGTGATCGCGCAGCTTACCCATTCGGGGCGCTGGAGTCGCCCGGTGGATGAAAAGGTACCCATTCGCGTATGGAAAAGCGATGTACTTGATCCGCACCAAAATTTGCCGGATGATTATCCGATCATCTCCGACGAGGAACTGAGCAAACTGCCCGAGATGTTCGCACACTCCACCAGACTTTGTCGAGAGGTCGGCTTTGACGGAGTGGATGTGAAGGCGTGCCATCTGTATTTGATGAGCGAGCTGCTGGGTGCATTCGACAGAGAGGGCATCAACGGCGGAAGCTATGAAAACAGAACGCGGATATATCTTGAGTGTGTTGAGGCGGCGCGCAGGGAGATCAGCGGCGGTATTCTGGCGGCGCGTATCAACCTCTACGACGGACAGGCAGGAGCGTGGGGAGTGGGCGAAGATCTGTCTCTCGATCTGAGGGAGCCGCTGCGTCTGGTGCACGATCTTGAAAAGCGCGGCGTGCGACTGCTCAATATCACGATGGGCACTCCGTATTTCAATCCTCATGTGAATCGCCCGTACGCGCGCGGCGGTTATGAACAGCCCGAAAATCCCGTACTGGGCGTAGCAAGACTGCTTTACGGCTGTGCACAGGCTCAAAAGGAGGTTCCCGATGTGGTCTGCGTGGCAACGGGAATGTCCTATCTGCGCCACTTTGCACCCGAAATTGCTGCAGGCCTCATCGAGCAGGGCGGCGCAAAGGCAGTCGGATGGGGACGCGGCAGCTTTGCTTATCCTGATTTTGCAAGGGATATCACCGAAAACGGCGCAATGGCAAAAGATAAATGCTGCGTGACCTGCGGTGTATGCACCAAGATCATGCGCCAGCCGACGGGTCGCCCGGGCTGCCCGGTGCGTGATACTCAGTGGTACTATCCAGAATTCAAGCGCGTGCTGGGAGGAAAATGAGCAATGAGCAAGGTGGTACTTATTACAGGCGGCTCGCGCGGAATCGGACGCGGCATTGCCGAACTGCTGCATGAGAAAGGATATCGAGTGGCGATCACCTCCCGCAAAGAAGCCGATGTGGATGCACAGAAGAAATTTCTGTGTATTCAGGCGGATAATGCCAATGCCGACGACCGCGAACGGGCGATTCAGGCAGTGCTTGATGCGTTCGGATGTATTGATCTTCTGGTCAATAACGCAGGCATTGCGCCCAGAGTGCGCGCTGATCTGCTGGATATGAGCGAAGAATCTATGAAGGAGCTGCTGCAGGTCAATCTGGTGGCGCCGTTTTTCCTGACGCAGCGCGTGTCGAGAGAAATGATCGCGCAGGGAAGCGGCATGATTATCAACATTACCTCAATGTCCAGCTATGTGGTAAGCACCAACCGCGGAGAATATTGCATCTCCAAGGCGGGGCTTTCTATGGCAACGCAGCTGTATGCAGCACGTCTGGCGGAATATGGCATCGGCGTGTATGAGATCAGACCGGGTATTATCCGCACCGATATGACCAGCAGTGTAACTGCCAAGTATGATGCGCTGATCGAGGGCGGCATCACACCCATCAAGCGCTGGGGGGAGCCGCAGGACATTGCAAAAGCAGTGTATATGCTTTCTCAAGAGCTGCTGCCATTCTCGACGGGCGAGGTCATCAATGTGGACGGCGGTTTCCATATGCAGCGGTTGTAACACATAACAAGGAGATGAGCGAATGCGGATATTAAGCTGTAATACCGTAGTGGTCGGGGCAGGCGCGGCAGGGCTCAATGCCGCAGACGAGCTCAAAAAAATGGGTGTTGATGTGCTGCTGGTTGCGGATGATCTAAGCGGCGGCACCAGTCGAAATGCGGGGAGTGATAAGCAGACCTACTATAAGCTGTCGCTTTCGGGTGAGGCGGATGAGTCCGTGGAAAAGCTAGCGCAATCATTTTATGCCGGCGGCGGTATGCACGGGCATCATGCTTATGCAATGGCAGCGCTTTCGACGCGCAGCTTTATGAAGCTGGCGCTGCTGGGTGTGCCTTTTCCGCACAACGAATGGGGAGAATATATCGGCTATCAGACCGATCACGACAGCACTCAGCGCGCAACTTCCGCAGGTCCTCTGACCAGCAGAATGATGAGCGAGGCGCTGACTGAGAGCATTAAGGCGCGCGGCGTTCGGATGGAGGATGGACTGAGGCTGTTGTCGATTTTGAAGGACGACGGCGGTGCGGCAGTCGGATTGTTGATGCACGACGGACTGGATTTTGTTGCGGTCAATGCCCGAAATATCGTGCTGTGCAGCGGCGGTGCGGCGCTTGCCTATCACAAAACGGTGTTCCCGTCTGTGCAGACGGGCGCAAGCGGCGCGGCAATCCGTGCAGGCGCAGTGATGAACAATCTGTGTTACTGGCAGTACGGACTGGCATCGGTCAAGATAAAATGGAATGTGTCGGGCAGCTATCAGCAGGCGCTGCCTGCCTATACCGACGGTAATGAGGAATTTCTGGCACCGTTTTTCAATGATCGGGGAGATATGCTCGATTCGGTATTCCTCAAGGGCTATCAATGGCCCTTTGATGCGCGCAAGATAAACGGATCATCCCGAGTAGATCGGGCGGTGGCGGCGCTCAATGCGCGCGGCGGCAGAGCCTATATGGATTTTACGCGCGAGATTGACGGCGGTGCGCTCAATGATCTGGGCGATGAGGCAAGAAATTATCTGGAAAATTGCGGTGCGCTCAAAAACACACCCATTGAGCGATTGGATGCGATCAATTCAAAAGCAGTTGACTTTTATGCCGATCACGGCATCGATCTGCATAAAGAGCCGCTGGAGGTGGCGGTATGTGCGCAGCATTCCAACGGCGGCATACGGGTGGATGAGTGGTGGCGCACCAGCATAAAGGGCTTGTATGCGGCGGGAGAATGCGCCGGAGCGTTCGGAATATACCGTCCGGGCGGCAGTGCGCTCAATGAGACGCAGGTTGGCTCTCTGCGCGCATCACAGCATATTGCCGCGCATACGGGCAAGGTGGCGGCGCGATCCGAAGAGGAATTTTTACTTGCAGCACAGCATTCCATGGAGACTGAACGGAAAATATTTGATCGGACCGGAGATGGTGACAGAGCCCGTCGGCTGCTTGAGAGACGGCGCAGGGAGATGGATGAAGTTGCCGGTGCGGTCAGAAGTGTATCGGGCATGAAGAAGCTGCAGATGGTGCTCATGTGCGACCTTCTGATGAAGCCCTGCGGCTCCGAGCCGATTCAGACGGCGGAGCTGATCGATACACTGACCATGCAGCACGCGATGCTCTCGGCGATGATCTGTCAGGCAGAGTTTTCGGGTACTGCCGGACACGTATTCTCGGATCGCACGATTACGTCGGATGTGCCGGATGCGGCAGAAGTTGCATTTGAGACGCATCGGAGCCTGACCAAGGCCATTCCCGTATCTCCACTGCCCAAGGGCGGAGGATGGTTTGAAACGGTTTGGAAGAAATGCCAAAGCGGAGAGGTCTTTGGAGATAAATCATAAGAATATAAACAGGCGGACTGCTTTTCGAAAAAAAAGGAAAGCAGTCCGCCCTTGATCTATGGAATCAGTATTCGTAGCTGTCGCACATATGTTTATTCAATACGCAGTCTACCACATAATTGCCTGCATCCGTTGCCAGATACCAGCACAGATTGTGTGTGTCGTCTTTGGTCAGCCAGTTGCTGTAGAATAGACCGGCATAGAGCAGTGTGCAGTGCGCCGAACGCGTGCTATTAGCGAGCTGCAAGGCTTCGCTCAGCGGCATGGGCACGATCATGTCTTCTGATTCGGTGAATTCATGCCAGTTGAGAGTCAGACCGGAAAGTCCGTCTACGCCGATGATTGCCATCACTCGTTCGGACAATACGGGAATACCTGCCTGAGTTACTGCATTGAAGGTGACATAGTGGCGCTTTTGATTTTTGCAATATTCGGCATATTCCTTGTCGGTCATCCAGCGGTCGGAGTAGTCCCAGCGGTCGCGGATGTTTCTGAGGGGATTGCAGTATGTCAGCCATTCCTCCGGCACGATTCCGTCGAGCAGAGCACGACACAGCAGTTCGCTCTCATCGGGCATCATGTCCATGTTCGGGGGCTGATATTCGCCGCCGCGTTCGCCGGTGATCCACGGATTATAGTAATCGAGTTCTTTGCTGCCTAAGCCGATGTTAGATTCGTCATAGACGCGCACGGTGCGCCATTCCCACGGTTCATCGCCGTCGGCACTGCGGTAGGTGTCACAGTAGTCCCATTCGGTGCGCTCCTCCTGATACCAGCCTTCGCCCAGCAGCGTGTCGAGCATTGTGGGAAGATCATACATCTGCTCGCCCAGCGTGATCGATGCGGGATAGGCGGTAAGGTATACCGCTTCGTCGGGCAGCACGGCGTTGTCGGCAACGGTGATCCATTCAAGCTCGTCGGCATGAACGGAAATGGGCAGGAGCGCGAGCAGTGCGATCATCAGGATCAGAAGCATTCGTCTTTTCATAAATATATCCCTCCTTTGTGGTATGAACAGAGCATAACAGGGCAATGTTTC